>JAHFDV010000253.1 GCA_023248815.1 Myxococcales bacterium | reverse complement strand
TGTGCTACCGACACCGAATGAACGACGGGGCCTCGCGTTTTTCCCTCCTTCGACGTCCCTCGCGGCGTGTTGCGATTTCTTTCTTCGCGGCGACCCTCGGCATCGGATCGGGTGTGACGGCGGTCGCCTGCAGTAGCGCGGACCCCACCACCGATTCGAATCTGCCCAATCCAGTCTTGCCCGACGGAGGAACGCTCACGCGGGCCGATGTGCTGAATGCGTTCGTCTCCTGTCTCACCGGACAAATCGATCAATTCGTTGCCGACGTCACGGCGTTCGATGCTGCCGCGACGACCTACGCTGCGACGCCCGCGGACGATGCCGCGGCGACGGGGGCCAAGAACGCCTGGCGTACGGCGATGAAGTCGTGGCAGCGAATCGAGCCCATGCAGCTCGGTCCGCTCAAGCCGACGGGAAATCCCGGCGCGAAGAGCTACGCGGAAGACATCTACTCGTGGCCGCTTCTCGGGCGCTGTTCGATCGAGAACGGTCTCGTCGACAAGATCTACGAAACCGGCGTGTCCTCGGTGCTCGCATACGCGCGCGGTCTTACGGCGTCCGAGTATCTCTTGTTCTACACGGGTGACGACAACGCGTGCGGCGCAGCTGCGCCGATCAACTCGGCCGGGAAATGGACCGCGATCGCGCCCGAGCTGCATGCGCGCAAAGCGGGATACCTGTCCGCGGTGACGAAAGATCTCCTCACGCGCGCGACGAGTCTTCGTAATGAATTCGCACCGAGTGGTGGCAACTTCACGAGCGAGTACGTCACCGCGGGCAAAGGCAGCAAGGTCTACGCGACCGAGCAGATGGCGTTCAACGCAGCCGCTGATGCGCTCTTCTATCTCGAGTACACGGTCAAAGACATCAAGGTCGGCAAGCCAGCCGGTGTCGCCGGCTGCGTCGGGCTTGCAACGTGTCCCGATGACACGGAGTCCATCTACGCCGGTGCGTCGAAGGAGCACCTTCGCAATAACCTGATGGCCGCGCGCTACTTTCTCTTCGGCTGTTCGGACACGGGAGATGGGATCGGTTTCGACGAGCTCCTCCGCGGCGTCGGGGCCGATGCGACCTCTGCGCAGCTCAAGGTGGACCTCGATGCCGCAGTCGCGGCGCTCGAGGCGATCCCCAATGAAGATCTTCGCGTCGTCATCCTCGCCGATCCTGCGCCGGTACGTGCGCTGTACGTCGCGGTAAAAAAAGTGACGGATCGCCTGAAGACAGAATTCGTGTCGCTCTTGGATCTCGAGCTCCCTCAGCGCGCCGAAGGCGACAACGACTAACGCCTGATTCGTCTTGAAAAGAAACGTCCGTGAATCCGCGTCTCATCGCACGCGCCAAGAGCACCCTCCGTGCTCCTCTCGACGGCTCCGCCCTCACGGCCTTTCGTGTCGCGTTCGGTCTGCTCGTCGCCGTGAGCGCAGCACGCTTCTTCTTCTACGGTTGGATCGAAGACTTCCTTCTCAAACCGCGTTTCGTCTTTACGTACTTCGGATTCTCGTTCGTCACACGCCCGTCGTCTCCCGTGCTGACGGCGATGTTCGCCGCCCTCTTTTTCCTCGGGCTCTTCGTTGCACTTGGGCTCTTTTATCGCGTCGCGATCGTTCTCTTGTTCTTGGTGTTCACGACGATCGAGCTCATCGACGTCACGAACTACCTGAATCACTACTACTTGGTCTCGCTCCTCGCGCTTCTTCTCTCGTTCATGCCTCTCGGCCAGATGAACGCGCTCGACGTTCTGATCGCCCGAAAGTTTCGAAAAACGAAAGGCCAGCCGCGCACGACCTTTCCAGCGTGGATGACCTATCTGCTCCGCGCCCAAGTCGCGATCGTCTATTTCTATGCAGGGCTCGCGAAGGCGACGACCGACTGGCTCGTGCATGCGCAGCCATTGAATCTCTGGCTTTCGGCGCGAACGGCAACGCCGCTCATCGGGCCCTTTCTCGATCAGCGCTGGGCCGCCTATGTCTTCAGTTGGGCGGGCTTCCTATTCGACTCGACGATCGCACTCTTTCTTCTCTTCGGTCGCACCCGCCCGTTCGCATACGTCGCCGTCGTCGTGTTTCACGTGATGACGTCCGTGCTCTTTCCTATCGGAATGTTCCCGTACATCATGATGGTCGCGGCGCTCGTCTTCTTCTCTCCGAGCTGGCCCCGTTATTGGATTGCGAAGCTCACGAGCGCAAAGAGCCACGCCACGGTCGCAAGCTCACCGAACGCGCGTCCGCTGATCGTTGCAGAATGCATTGGAGCCACGCTCGCGATTGCGTACCTCGCGTTTCAAATATTGTTTCCGCTGCGGCATCGGCTTTACGGGGGAAACGTGCTCTGGCATGAGCAGGGCATGCGTTTCTCTTGGAAGGTGATGGTGCGCGAGAAAAACGCGAGCGTCACGTATCTCGTGCGTGATCCGAGGACGCAGCGCGAGTGGGAAGTGCAGCCGCGCCGCTATTTGGATCGGCGCCAAGAGAAGGAGTTCGGCGGTCAACCGGATCTCGTTCTCCAGCTCGCGCACGTGATTGCGAAGGACGAACGAGAGCGGCTCGGGTCCGACGTCGAAGTGCGCGCCGACGTACTGGTCTCGTTGAACGGGCGCTCGATGCATCCACTCGTCGACCGCACAGTCGATCTCGCGAAGGTCGAAGACGGCTTTCAACGCTTCTCGTTCGTCCTCCCCGAACCCACCGAACCCCCGCCTCACCTGCGTCCATTTCACTGAGCGCATTCACCGCTCCTACCTTCGATCATCTCCCGTTCTCCTCGACCTTCCCAATGCCTCTGCGAAATCGATCCAACCTTCTCTTCAACGGCCGAAGCCTCTCGCGGTGCAGCTTCACGGCCTGTTCGATCGCCATGGTCGTTCTTTCACAATCGTCGGTCGCACTCGCGGGAGACGACGATCCCGTCTCGACCTCGGGCGCTGAAACAGCGCATGCACCGGCGCGCAATGCGGCGAGTCAGGCATCCGCACCAAGCGATGCGACTGCGTCGGGCGTTGTGAGCCAGCCGACGGATGCAAACGGTTCTGCGAAGACGGACGTCCCCAAGCGCTCTCGCAAAGACGATGCCGACGACATCCGCGTGGGTGGTGGTCGCTTCCAAAAAGCGCCCGGGTCCGCGCACGTCATCAGTGAGCGCGCTCTCGAGCGCTACCGATACGACGATGTCGATGCGGTGCTCCTCTCGGTTCCAGGCGTCTACGTGCGCGGTGAAGACGGCATGGGCCTCCGCCCGAACATCGGTATTCGTGGCGCCAACTCCGACCGCAGCAAGAAGATTACGTTGATGGAAGACGGCGTGCTCTTCGGGCCGGCTCCCTACTCGGCGCCCGCGGCGTACTACTTTCCGATGATCGCGCGCATGCAGACGGTGCGCGTCGTCAAAGGTCCATCGTCGATCCTCTATGGTCCGAATACGATTGGTGGGGCGATCGACTTCATCACGCAAGACGTTCCAGCTTCGCGCAAAGGAAGCCTGGATCTCGGTGTAGGCGAGTACGGGTACAACAAGATTCATGCGCTCTACGGAGCGAGCGACGAGCGCTTCGGCTTCCTCATCGAGGGCGTTCGCATCGGTACGACGGGCTTCAAAGAGATCGACGGAGCTCCCGACGCCAACACTGGCTTCGTGAAAGACGAATGGATGGCAAAGGCGACCTACGTCGTCGATCCACTCGCGAAGGTGCGTCACGAGTTCGGGTTGAAGGTCGGCTACTCGGACGAAGACTCGCACGAGACGTATCTCGGCCTTTCGGACCCCGATTTTCGCGCGAATCCGCAGAGGCGTTATCGCGCGAGCATCGGCAATGAGATGAAGTGGTTCCGCACTCAGGCAGAGCTCCGTCACCGCGTCGTCTTCAGTCCCTCGCTCGACATCACGACCACGGTCTATCGTCACGACTTCGATCGCACGTGGCGCAAAGTGAATGGAGTTCGCGGCGCCGACATTGCCGACGTTCTCGGAAATCCCGATCGTCCCACGTCGCAGGTTTATCTCGGAATCCTCGCGGGGACGGTGGACTCGCAAGGCCCCGATCAAGCGGTCCTCATCGGTCCGAATCATCGCATCTTCGTCTCCGAAGGCATTCAAACGCGCGCGCGCTGGAAGACGGCGACAGGTCCCGTCCACCACGATGTCGACTACGGCATTCGTTACCACTTCGACTCGATCCGGCGCATTCATACGCAAGACGGATTCTTGATGCAGGGCGGCAACCTCGTACCCGACGGCCGCGTGACGGAGACGACGGCGGATAACGAAGCGGCGACGAATGCCGTGTCGATGCACGTACAAGATACTTTGACCTATGGGCCCGTGACGCTCTCTCCGGGTATCCGGGCCGAGCTCATCCATTCGGAGCTCTCGGACTACCTCGCGAAGACGAAGACTGGCGCAGCTTCGCAGGCGCTCATTCCTGGCGTCGGTGCCTTCGTTTCGCTGACGAAAGAGCTCGGCATCCTCGCAGGAGTACATCGAGGCTACGGCCCGCCGGCACCAGGACAAGTGGGAGCGAAGCCCGAAGCGAGCGCGAACTTCGAAGCCGGGGCGCGTTACACGCGAAGGCGCGTTCGTGCCGAGGTCATCGGCTTCTACAACGACTACTACAACCTCACCGACATCTGCACGGAGTCGAATGGCTGCTCCAACGCCAACCTCGACAAGCAGTTCGATGCAGGAAAGGCGCGAATCTACGGTGCCGAAGCGTTTCTCGAATGGGATGTTCGTCTCCCGAAGAGCGCGTACACGATGCCATTGCGTGTGTCCTACACGTTTACGAAAACCGAGCTTCTCTCGAACTTCGTATCGGCCGACCCGCAGCTCGGGATCGTGAAATCGGGATACCAGCTCCCATACATTCCGGTGAACCAGCTCACCTTCTCCGCCGGGATCGAGCGCGAGAAGATCGCGCTGAACGTCGCCGGAACCTACGTGGGTCAGATGCGCGAACAAGCGAGCACCGGCGACAACGCCGTCTTCACCGACTCTTACTTCACCCTCGATGCGTCTGCGACGGTCCCCGTAAATTCGTGGCTGCGCTTCTACGGCAATATCCGCAACATCATGGATACGGAAGCGATTGCCTCACGTCGTCCGTTCGGCGCGCGCCCGATTGCCCCGCGGTGGATTCAGGTCGGAACGAAGATCGACTTTTGAAGAGGCGATTCGCCGAACGCTCTAGATGGCCGCGATGAACTCGCGCGCGAAACGAGGCCCCGTTCCTTCGTCTTCGTGTTTGAAAAATACGTATGCGTCTTCCCATCCCGCTTCTTCGATGCGCTTTCGCCAGCTCACGAGATCATCTTTCGAATAGACGACGCGGCGCAGGCGCAGATAGCCGAACGGCGCCGTACGACGGAAGGGCACGTTCTTCTTTTCGTCGTCGACGATGCAGAGCGCCGCGCTCTTTTCCTCGAGGAGCTCGAAGATCTCGTCGTCGAACCAAGACGGATTTCCGAACTCCATGACGATGCGTTCGCCCTCGGGAACGAGCGCGAAAAATGCTTCGAGCTTTGCGGCGTCCTTCTTCATGAACGGCGGGAGCTGAAAGAGGGAAGGACCAGCCTTCGTTCCGAGCGCTTTACGCACTTCGAAAAAGCGCGCAACGGAGTCGGCGACGTCGACGAGCTTTTGGTGATGCGTGATGCGTTGGGGCGCCTTCAAGACGAATTGGAAGTCGTCGTGAACCTGCTGCGTCCAACCTTCGAGCATGGCGGGCTGAGGCATGCGGTAGAAGGTGTTGTTGATCTCGACCGTGCCGAACGCGTCCGAATAGAAGCGCAGCATGTCTTTCGCGCTGATGTCGCTCGGATAGAAGGTGCCCTTCCAGGCCGGATAAGAGAACCCGCTCGTGCCGACGTGGAGACGCATTCGCTCAGTATCGCGGCTTTTCGACGATCGCGGGAGCCTTCGATTGCGGCGCGGCCGTGGGACGCTTTCGAGGCTCGGGAGCGACGACGCGAGGCTCGGGATTGGCGGCCGGGTGCGAAGGAGGCTCCGCCTTTGCGATGGATGTCGAAGTCGCCGGCGCGCGAGCTTGCGTGACGGGCAGGGAAGGTGAGATCGAGGTCGAAGGTGGGCGCGGCTGAACGACGGGTGGCGGCACGACGACAGGTGGCGGTTCGATCTTGATCCCGTGGTCGTGCTCGATGTCGTCGCGCGTGACGGGCATCATCTGCTCGACGGTCGACGCGGGCGTCGGGGCTTCTTCCGCTTCTTCTGCGCTCGAAGACGCGGGCGTCGAGGCGTGGCCGCGAAGATGTGGCCACAAGAGCGCGATCGCTGCAGCACCCGTGAGACTCGCACTCAAGATTGCAACCAAGGCAGTTGCCCGATGGTTGCCGACACGCGCACGCGGCGCCGTCGACGACGAGATGGCGACAGGGGTTGGCGGATGGCTCAGTGCCTGACGCGCCGATTCGAAATCCTCGCCCGCGGGGATCGCGGGGCTTCCGTCCATGCGAACGGTTCGATCCACTGGAACGAATGTGTTGGCGCCTGCCACGGGCCCAACCTCGCCAGGAACCGTCTCGCGATTCATTCCTGCGGCGTCGCCGAAGCCTCCGGGCATCTGCACGGTCTCGCCCTCGTAGTCTCCGAGGCTGCGCCAAAACGCGAGCATCTCGCTTGCCGTGCTCGGGCGAAGATCGGGATCGCGCGCGAGGGTGAGGGCGATGAGATCGTCGAGGCCGGGTGGAAGAGGGCCTTCGTACACGTCGGAAAGACGGCGCGCCGCACGCTCGAGCTTGCTCGCGAGAAGCGCCATCTGTCCCTGAACATCGAATGGCATGCGCCCCGTGATCATCTCGAAGACGACCATCGCGAACGAATAGAGATCGGCTCTTCCGTCGACGCGCGACGCACCGCGAATTTGCTCGGGCGCCATATACGCGATCGTTCCCACGGACTCGCCGGTGATCGTCAGCTTCTCGGCGTCGTGTACGTCGTACTTGCAGACGCCGAAGTCGAGAATCTTCGCGACGATCTCACCCGCTTCATCGGTCTCGAGAAACACGTTGCCCGGCTTCAGATCACGATGCACGACGCCAGCCGCGTGCGCGTCGCGAAGGCCACCGAGGATGCCTTCGCCGATGCGATGAATCTCGGACCAGTTGAGTCGCTTCCCGGGACGCTTCATTCGCTCGGACAAGGACTGTCCGACGAGCAGCTGCATCACGAGGTACACCTCGCCCTCGGACGTCTTGCCGATCGCGAGAACGCGTGGGATGTGACGACTCGAAATGGCGGAGGCGGCCTGCGCTTCGCGTTCGAGGCGCGCCATCAAGAGCTCGCTGAGGACCGAGCGGCTGACGACCTTGATCGCTACTTGCTCACCGGACGCATGATATCGCGCGCGAAATACCTCGCCCATCCCACCGCGCCCGATGCGCTCGAGAAGGGTGAACTGCCCGTCGAGGGTGTCGCCCGCCAACATGTAGGCAAAGTGTAGCTGCTCCATCGGATCGCTCCAGAAATTTTGGCGAAGGGTGGGGCATCGTTTGCTCAGGCGGAAGGTGTTACACTCGCGGAAACGATGGTCAGCATACCCCCAGACTTGCGAGGGCAAGACCGCGCGGCGATCACGCTCCGTGTCGATTACAAGCGTTTGAATACGTTTTTTTCGGACTACACGAAGAACATCTCCAAGGGCGGCACGTTCATCCGAACGATCAAACCCCTCGCCGTAGGCACTCAGTTCATTTTCGTCTTGGCCCTCCCGAGCGGCGCCGGAAACATCGAGCTCCTCGGTGAAGTGATGTGGATCGTCCACCATGGCGATGCGAGCGGCGAGGTCGACGTCGAGCAAGCCAAAGATCTCGGAGACGATGTGGAAGGCATGGGCATCAAGTTCGTGTTCCGCACCCCGAGCGAGCGCACCAACGTCGAAAACTTCGTCGAGTCACTCATGCGCGAAACGCTCGGCGAACGCCTGTCTTCGGGCCTCATGAAGACCGCACGAAAGGCCGAGTCGTGAGCACGCAGCTGAAAGTTTTGAACGACGGCGAGACGAAGAGTGAGCCGCGGCTCAAGGTCGATCCGAGTCTCGATCTCGAAGAAGAGATCCGTCGACTGAAGAAGGAACGCAACGCGGTCGTTCTCGCGCACTACTATCAAGACTCTGAGATTCAAGATGTCGCCGACGTCATCGGTGATTCGCTCCAGCTCTCGCAGGCCGCCGCCAAGACCGAGGCCGACGTCATCTGTTTTGCAGGCGTTCACTTCATGGCAGAGACCGCGAAGATCCTGAATCCGCATCGCAT
>JAHFDV010000667.1 GCA_023248815.1 Myxococcales bacterium | reverse complement strand
GGCCCGATCGGCAAGAATGCAGTCGGCGAATGCATCGTCGAAGCGAACCGCGCACTCGACTGCAACGGGTCGAATGGATTTCAGGGCTATCCTGTCGTTGGGGCGCGAAAAAAGTATTGGGACTGCGTGACGACCGCGCTCGATTGCGCCTCGATGGGGAAGTGCGCCACCGTCGAGAACGTGGCCACGTGCGACTCGGATCAACGTTCGTGTTTTTCCGGGGATCCCCCCCAATTTCCGTTCAACGTTCGGGCAGACTGCGTCGGCGCAAGAAAATATTCGTCCTTCGAATACGGCGGCAAACCCGTCGCTTGGGCGGAGAGCTGCGCAGCCCACGGGCAAGTCTGCCTTCCTACGGGCGAGTGCGGCGGCGATGGGAATCCTTGCACGGCGGCCTGCAGCGAGGACCGCAAGAGTGTCCGAGGCTGCGCGGCGACAGGAGCAAGAGATGTCGGCGAAAGCTGCGTCGACATCGGCGGCGGCGAATGCAAGACGGTGAGAGGAATCCCAGGATGCATTCCCGCAGACGCGGGTCCAGGTGCCTGCACGAAGAGCGCCAACGTCGAGTGCGACGCGACCGAAAAAAAGGCCATGGGGTGTCTCTTCGGTCAACCGGAAGTCGTTGCGTGCGACGCCTTCGGCCCCGGATTCTCTTGCAGCGCACATCCTGACGCCGGCGCGCCCGCGACCGCGGGATGCGTGAATGAGGGCGCGGAAGCTTGCGACGTCGATCGCTGCGCCGCCGATGGAAAGACGCTGAAGGCTTGCGTCCTTGGAAGCGTCGTCACCATCGACTGCAGCGAGCACGGCTTCGTGAATCGCAAGTTCAAGTCTTGCGTCGAGGTGAACCCGGACGACCCGGTCGTCGTCGAGCCAAGCGATGGCGGATCCGACGCGGACACGGGCGTTTCCAGCGCTTTCCCTGCGGACCGCGGAACGACCGGCAAAGTGTATTCCGCGATCTGCTCGGAGCGCTGAGCGCAAAGAGCAGTTTTTTTAGCCTCGCGGCTTACTTCAGAGCGTCGCGCACGAAAGCGATTTTCTCGTCCTTCGTGAGCTTCAAGGGGGCTTGCTGATCAGCCGGCGCCTTTGCGTCGAGGACGAGATCTTCGTCGCCCACACCGAGAATCTGCGCTCCTTTGCGGCCGAAAACATACTCGCACTTCGGGCGGCCCGGCGCCTCTTGAAGAACGACGACGACGGCTTCCTCGCCGACGTCTTTGACGGCGACAGCGCCCGCTTTGGCTTGCAACGTCTTGAACGCCGCTTTCGCGTCGGTCGCCGCGATCGCGACGACGCGATAGCGCTTCTCGGCGCTCTTGAAGTAGCCGATTCCAGTGGGTGACGCGCCGAAGAGCGTGATGCCTTTCGGAAAAAATTGGAGGCCGTTGGGAAGTCGCTTGTCGTTCGGCAGAGCGAGCGCTGCCGTCGGAAGCTTCTTCGGCTCGGGAAGAAGCTTGGCGGTGTCTTTCATGATCACGGGAAGGATCACGTCCGCCGATTTCGTGAAAGCGTCGGGGGTCTCTTCTTCGTTGAGATACGTGAGCTCGGCGAGATAAGCGCCTTTCCAAAGGTAACTGACGCCGCTGCCGATCGCTCCCGCACCTTCTACTTCGACGGCGCGCGGGAACTTCGGTTGCGCCGGATCTTGTTCGGCGACGACGCGCTTCGTGAACATGCCGTACGCGCCTTCGGGGCTCGAGAACTCGCTGAGCTTGACCTCGACCGTGCTCCCCTTCCCTGCGGCATCGACGTAGCGAAACGTCGTGAGGCGCTTGAGCTGGTAGCTCTTGTAGACCTCGCACTCACCGTCGAAAGCGGTCGTGCACACTTCGTCCATCGAGAACTTTCCGCGCTCGCCGTAGGTGCGCGTCTCCCCCGTTGGATCGACGCAGTAGTTCCCGCTCTTGCGAGGAATGAACTTTTTGGTCACGGCGTCGGCGACTTCTCCGCCTCCCGCTTCGCACGCATTCGCGCTCGGGCCTGCGGAGCCCGTTGCCGATGGGATGGCGGAGGTAGCCGGTGTGACGTCGTTCTTCGGTTCGTCCTTCTTGCACGCCGTCGCCGACACGCAAAGTGCGAGCGCGAGACTCCCGACGCGGAGGCGCGTGACTTCAGTAAGTAGCGAGAAACGGAAGGGCGTGATCGAGGAGAAAGCCGACATGGTTCGCTCCTACCACACGCGCTCCCGTCGCGAACGCTTCTCGCCCACCAACCTGCGCGCGCGGGCAGCTGCCTTGGAGCTACGCGTTCTTGGAGGTGTGCATCATTTTCATAGCGTTGAAAGGTTTGCTTCCTCGTCGCATTAGGAAATCCCGATATTTCAGCAGTTTTGCCACTCTGGGGAGCCTCTTCCATGGAGGTACGGGCGTTGCTCTTGCAATCACTTGGATGTCTTCGATCAACGTCGTCCCACCCGCACCTACGGCGGGCCCCTCACGCGCGGTTTACCCCTCGGCGGGTGAGCGTGGCTTCACCTTGATGGAGCTCATGGCGGTCGTTTGCATCATCGGCATTCTCTCGGTGGCCGCGATTCCGACGATGAACGTCGCGCGCATGGACCGACACGTTTACGACGACGCCGCGTCGATCGCCGATCTCGTCCGCGAGGCGCGCTCGCACGCGATGGGTCGCGGCGCCGCGGTGCTCCTCCACATTGCCGCCGACGGGAACTCCGGCAAGTTCTACGCGGACTACTCGGAAGCGGTCGGTCCCAACCCCGGGGCGGTCGCCACCCCCGCAGCCGACAACCGAATAGTCCGCGTAGAA
>JAHFDV010000666.1 GCA_023248815.1 Myxococcales bacterium | reverse complement strand
CGAGTAACGAACGGGCGGCTGCGAAGGATGCGAGCCCGCTTGCGGCGAACGCACCGAAGGAGGCGGCGGGAGATCCGACGCGCGCGGCGAAAGAAGGCCGTAGACCTCGTCGTCCGCGCGGGTGCACACGGCAATGAGCTGACCTTCGCGCGCTTTCACTTCTTGCATGTTCGAAAGCGTTTTTTCGAAGTGCACGTCGCGCGGGCAGATGACGACGACGGGCATCTCTTCGTCGATGAGCGCGATGGGGCCGTGCTTCATCTCGCCGGCGGCATAGCCCTCCGCGTGGATGTACGAGATTTCTTTGAGCTTGAGCGCGCCTTCTAGCGCGACGGGGTAGCCCGTGCCGCGGCCCAAAAAGAGCATGTCGCGCGCGCGATGATGCTTCTTCGCGATCGATTTCACGACTTCGGAGTTGTGGAGCACGTCGCGCATGAGCTGTGGCACGTGGGCGAGCTGCTCGAGGATCTTTTTGGCTTCGGGTTGCGCGAGGGTTCCGCGCTGCTGACCGAGGTAAACCGCGAGCATCAGGAGAGCCGCAAGCTGCGTCGTGAAGCATTTCGTCGAAGCGACACCGATCTCTGGGCCAGCGTGCGTGTAGAGCGCGCCACCCGCCGCGCGCGGAATCGCGCTGTCGAGTACGTTGGCGATCGCGAGAATGTGCGCGCCTTGCGCCTTCGCTGCTTTCACCGCAGCGAGCGTATCGGCCGTCTCGCCCGACTGACTGACGGCGACGACGAGATCGTTCTTCGTGAAGACGGGCTCTCGGTAACGCACTTCGCTGCCGATTTCGACCGTCGACGGGAGGCGTGCGAGCTGCTCGATCCAATAGCGACCGACCATCGCCGAGTGTGAGCTCGTGCCGCACGCGACGAAGTAGACGCGGTTGATCGATTTTGCGAGCTCGGGAGATACGCCCATCTCTTCGGCGTTGATTTCGCCCGTCGTGAGATCGATACGACCACGAAGCGTGTCTTCGATCGCGCGCGGCTGCTCGAAGATCTCCTTGAGCATGAAGTGCTTGTAGCCGCCCTTTTCAGCCTGCGAGGGCGACCAATCGATGCGCTTCTTTTTGCGCTCGACGGGCACTCCAGCGACGGTCGTGATGCGCGCCGTTCCGCGCTCGAGCACGGCCATGTCGCCGTCTTCGAGAAAGAGCACGTCACGCGTGTGCGCGAGAAGAGCGGGTACGTCGCTCGCGGCGAGCATCTCGCCCTCGCCGAAGCCGAGGACGAGTGGTGAAGAGTCTTTGGCAACGACGACGTGATCCGGCGCGTCTCCCGAGACGACGGCGATCGCGTACGCGCCGCGAACTTTGGAGAGCGCCTGCTGCACGGCTTTCTCGAGCGAGGGCGCACCGCCCTTCAATGCTTCGTCGACGAGGTGCGCGACGATCTCCGTGTCCGTTTGGCTGGCGAAACGAACGCCCTTCTTCTCTAGCTCTTTTCGCAGCTCGGCGTGGTTCTCGATGATGCCGTTGTGAACGACGGCCACTTTTCCGGCAACGTGCGGGTGCGCATTCGCCTCACTGGGACGCCCGTGCGTCGCCCAACGCGTGTGACCGATGCCCGTCGTTCCTTTGAGCGGCTGCTTCGCGAGCGCCACATCTAGATTCGAGAGCTTACCGACCGCGCGAATGATCTCGATGCCATTTCCCGTATGGAGCGCGAGCCCCGCCGAGTCGTAACCGCGATACTCGAGCTTCCTCAAGCCATCGACGAGAATGGGCGCACAATCTTTCGAACCAACGTAAGCAACGATTCCGCACATAGGGTGGGATTGTGACGTAGTTCGGAGCGGGTTTCTATGGAGAAGACGGCCTGTTTTTGGGCCTTTTTTCGTGATGGATCGTGCGCGTGTGATTTGCGGCGTCGAGGCCGCAGATCACGCACTCTCTCTTACTTCGCCGGCATTGCCGCGATCCAGCCATCTACCGCCCCTACCCCCAACGTGTCCACCACGTGCGAGTCGATGGGCGGCATCTGCCCGTTCGCGACGAATGGGTCGCGGCGCGAGATGAAATAGTGGACAGCGCTACCTTCCACGTCATGGGGGCTGATGCGCACTTTCGGCGCAGCTCCCGTCGTCGACGCTTTGCCTACGGCCGTGAGATAGGGCCCGTAGTCCTTTCCTGTGTAGGATGCATTCGTCAGCTCGTCATAGCCGAGCCGGAAGTGAAGTCCTTGATACGCGCACGTGGCAGCCGGGTTCGCGTTGTGGCAAGTCGTGCCGCAGTTGGCGTGTAGCCAGCCCATTGCCGCAGCCGACTTCGTGGTGCCGTCATCTGCGATCGCGAGTGCCGTCAGCTTTGGGGGTGCTGTCAAAAGTCCTTCGGTCACGAGCGTGGCCAGCGTGATGCCCTTCGCTGCCGGTAATCCGAGCGACACCGCCTCGAACCCCAGCACTTTGTCCGTGCGCCCGTTGTGGCACTGTTCGCATTTCGCAGCTCCTGGGATCTCGTAGCTCGCAGCATCTCCGCCATCGAGCCCCGCCCATTCTCCTGCATCGTCGCGCGTCGCCGCGGTCTCGTCGGGAGACCAACGATAGGACGTGTGGAGCCACACACCACTCGCTACTTTCGAGAATAGCCGCGTCTCTATGCGCTTGCCCGAGAGCGAAAATTCCTTCCAGAACTTCGTGCCCACGGGGAACACCCACTCGTCCATATTCGTCGTGTCGATCTTGGTTCCTTGCGGTAGCGAGATCCAACGTCGCTTCGTAGCGCCATCGCTCCAGAGCGCCAGCGCGGGTTCGTATTCGCGCACGCTCGCCGGA
>JAHFDV010000665.1 GCA_023248815.1 Myxococcales bacterium | reverse complement strand
GCCCGAGGTCGTCCGGCGAGAGCTCGAACATGGCCGCGAGCGTTCCCGAAGACGTACCGCCGCGGAACTCGCGCTCCATCGCCGCGAGCTCGCGAAGGAGCTTCAGCTGTTCGATGGGCGTCGTCGCACGCGCGTAGTCTTCCTGGAGAAGCCGCAGGAGCGCATTGTCGTCGCCGAGGGTGCGGTAGAGGCGGCGGAGCTGTTCGCGCGCGATGGGGTGCGTCGGCTCTTTGGCGAGCACGTCTTGCCATTGCTGCATCGTGCGGAGGACTTCAGCTTCCTTCTTTTCGAGCACTTCGATCTCCCGGTCGAGCTCTTCACTCGCGTCACCTGCGGAGCGCGCCCCCCGCAGAATTTCGAGAAGCTTTTTCGGCGAGTCTTTGCGGCGATCGCGGAAGAACGCGAGCATTCCTTTGTGCGTGGGATCGCTCGCGCGCAGCTTCAAAAAGTAGTTCTCGGCGCGGCCAAGGTCTCCGCGCTCTTTCCAGAACGTGACGGCGAGGCTGTAGAGCGTCTCCATCTCGTCGGCGCGGTCGAGCCCGCTCTTCAGTTGCTTCTCGAGCACTTCGGCAATGCCCTCGAAATCTTTCTTCTCGCGGAGGAGCTTCACGATGAGGTTCACGGCTTCACGGCTACGGGGAGCGATCTCCAAAAGCGCGCGCGCGTTCCCGATGGCCGCCTCGTTGTCGCCGACGACCGTGCGGTTGAGGCGCATGAGCGAGAAGAGCGCGCCGATGCGGTCCTCGATCGCGACGCCTTGCGTGGCGTGCATTTGCTCGAGCGCGAGGAGCTGATCTTTCACGTCTCCCGTCTTTTCGACGAGGCGGAGCTTCAAACGGAGCGCGCGCGTGTTCGCGGGTTCGATCGCGAGCGCCTGTTCGATGCGGGCGGCGATGTCTTTCTCGAGCTCGTTGTATTTCTTTTTGGCGCGCTTTTGAGCTGCAAGCGCGGGGAGGCCGTAGCCGAAGGCGATCTCGGCGCCGCGCGTGAGCATCGACGCCTTGAACGGCCCCGAAGCGCCCTCGATCTCTTTGTCGCCCTGAGCGATGATCTCCGACCAGCGTTCGCGGTGCGCGTCGATGGCTTCGATCGATTCTTGAACGTCGCCTTCGTTGGGCGTGACGATCGCGAGCTCGGTGAGGGCATCACGCGCGCGAGCGGGCTCGAGAAGCTCGTCACGGAGGATGCGCACGCTCTCACGGAGGAGCTTCGCTTTGACTTCGTTCGTTTCGGTGAGCTTCGCTTCGAGATCGAGCAAGCGGACGACCGCACTGAGCTCACGCCTGCGCGCGAACGCGAAGCGAGTGGCTGCAAGAGCGCGTAGCCCTTCGGAATCCCCAGGCGAAATGGCAGATAAAGCCTTCCACGAAGCTTCGTCCTCGGGCCGTTCCAACAACGTGTCGAGCGCGTCTCGGATTTCGTTCATCAGCGATCCCTCTACGAGCGGCACGAACCGTCCGCCCCGTGGCCGAGAATGCTAATGATCCAGCGATCTTGACGCAACCTAAATACCGAGATTGAGAGACCTTTTTGTAGAACCCGTGCATCTTCCATTCATGATCGACGCAGGAAGTGCCGCGGGCGTGGCGATTTGCCTCTTGGTACTCGCGTAAGCCTTCGGCAAGATGCGGGATTCCCATGTCGGAACGGAAGCTTGGCCTCACCTACCTGAACGTCAAAGAGACGCTCGGAATCTCGTACCCGACCGTCGTCGACTCGCTCTTTCGGCGCGGCTCGATGGACATCTACGACCAGCGCCTCGAGGGCTGGGCTCGCAACATCGTCGGCCGCACCTGCGCGAGCTTCGAAGTGCGCGGTCGTGAGCATCTCGACGGCCGCGCGTTCGTCGTGATGAGCAACCACGCCTCGCACTACGACATTCCGATTCTCTTCCACGCCATCGGCACGAACATCCGCATGCTCGCCAAGCAAGAATTGCAGCGCGTGCCGATTTTTGGAAAAGCGCTCGAGGAATCGGGCTTCATTTTCATCGATCGCAAAGACCGCGGCGCTGCCTTCGAGAGCTTGGCGCGCGCCAAAAAGTCGCTCGATGCGGGACGCCATATTTGGATCTCGCCCGAGGGCACGCGCAGCAAGACGGGAGAGCTTTTGCCCTTCAAAAAGGGCGGATTCTACCTCGCGCAAGGAGGCGGATTTCCGATCCTGCCCGTCACGATCTCGGGCACGCGCGACATTCTTTCGGCAGGGAGCGTGCGCTCACTCGGCGGAGCCAATGTCGTCGTCACGTTGCATCGTCCCATCGATCCCACGCACTTCGAAAAGAGCGTCGACGGGCGAAAGACGTTGATGGATGCCGTTCGCGCGGCCATCCTCTCGGTGAACCCGTGACGCAATCTGCCCAACGCCTCAGTTTCCGACCGCCTGCCGAGGCCCGCATCGCGATCGTCGTGAATGCGAATGCGAAGCGTGGACGAAGGCGCATCGGCGTCGAGCTCGCGCGCGCCCTGCCCTTCGCGGAGGTCGTGCGAACGCGCTCGGCCGAAGAGCTCGAGACGTGGCTTCGCGCTTCCGATCTCGGGCAATACAGCTGCATCTTCGCAGCCGGAGGCGACGGTACGGCGGTCAGCCTCGTCAACGCGCTCCACAATGTCGTTCCGAAAGACAAGCCGCTCCCCGTCGTCGGATTTCTTCCGCTCGGTACCGGCAACTCGTGGGCGCGTACCGTCGGCGCGCGAAAGCTCGGCTTCGCGGTGCGCTGGCTCAAAGATTCGCACGGCACGGTCGATCGCTTTCCGACGCGTCGCTTCGGGCTCATCGA
>JAHFDV010000664.1 GCA_023248815.1 Myxococcales bacterium | reverse complement strand
AGAGGGAAGTCCGTTTCGCGCCGGGGATGCGTTCGTGAAAGGGCGCACACTGCTCTCGCGCGCATCCCTCTTGGGGGCCGAAAGGGATTCGCCGATCGTCGATGAAGACGTTCGCTCGCTCTTCTTTCCCGACGGGACGCTGCGCATTGCGGGGCGCGAATACAATGGTCTTACGCAATCGGCATGTTTCGCGCGAGGCAAGGGTGAGCATCAGCTCGGCTGCCTATCGTGTCATTCGATGCACGCGAGCGAACCGAATGATCAGCTCGTGAGAGAACGAAGCACGGATGCGACGTGCTCTTCGTGTCATCCAGGTCTCGCGTCCGAGACGCACACGCATCACACCGTGGGAACGAAGGGCGCGTCATGCGTCGAATGCCATATGCCGCGCACTTCCTATGCGCTCTTTTCGGCCATTCGATCGCATCGCATCGAGAAGCCGCAGGTCAAAGAAGGCGTGCCTTCGGCGTGCAATCTTTGTCACTTGGATCGCAGCGAGGCGTGGGCGGCGCGTGTGCTGGGACAGCCCGACGCCGAACGGTTTTCGAATGCGGCCTACGGTCCACGCGCGGTGCTCGCGGGAGACGCTGGGCTGCGCGCGCTGGTGGCCGACATCGCCGCCGACGGCGAATTCGCGTGGATGCGACCGCTTCTCGGCGACCTTCTTTTGGACGACTACGCCGCCGTGCGTCGCGTTGCTGCGCGCGGTCTTGGGCGCTTCATGCCCACGCTTACGATCGACCCCAATGCGCCCGAGAGCGTGCGTCGTGCGGTGCGTGATCGCTTGCGTGAAGAATGGAATCGCGAGCTCTCCGCGCAGGCGCCCGCGCCAATCTTCAGGGCCGATCGCTCGCTCGACGTACACGCCATCGAAGAAGCGCTTGCGGCGCGCGACAGCCGCGCGGTAACGATCGCTGAATGAAGTCGCGTCGAGAGCTCCATGAACGCGTCGGATACTGGGGACTCTTCGCCTCGGTGGCATTCGGGATGACCCTAGAGGCCGTGCTTGCATTCAAAGTGGGCGGCGTTGTCGATGCGGGAATGGAGACGCGAAGGCTGCTCCTTCGTTTGGCGCATGCTCACGGCGGATTCCTGTCGCTCGCGAATCTCGTTTTCGCGGTGAGCATGAACGAGGGTAACGATGAACGCTTTCGCCGCGCATCGATGCTGCTGTTCGTCGGATCTGTTCTCGTCCCGCTCGGCTTTTTGCTCGGTGGTCTCTTTCTCCACGGCAATGATCCCGGTGCCGGGATCGTTTTCGCGCCCATTGGAGGCGTTGCGCTCCTCGCGGCGTTTTTCTTGCGAGCGCGCGATGCGGGGCGCTAACGTCTTCTCGCACCCATGCTGAGAGCGCCTTCGAAACGAGTCGATTCACACTCGTTGCTTTCACGTGGAGCTCGAGCGCATTCGGTCCTCGGGGCCATCCTCCTCTTCACGGGCTGTTTCTTTTCTCTTCCCGACCAAGCCGATCCGAAGGCCGCAGCCGATGCGGCGAGCGAAGGTGGAAATGGCCGGGCCTATGCGGATGAGGTTCTCGCCGATGCTCCACTTGCCTATTGGCGGTTCGACGAAACCTCGGGCTCTACCGTCGTCGATGCGACGGGGAAGACGACGCCCGGTAACCTTCAAGGCACGCCGAAGCTCGGTGAACCAGGGCTCGGCGCCGGATCACGCTACTCGATTCGCTTCGATGGGAAGAGTGGCGTCGCGACCCCGCTAGTGATCCCCGACGACGCATTCACACTCGAGGCGATCGTCCAGCCTGCTTCCTTTCCTCGTTACGAGTCTGGGATCTTCTGCTCCGAGACGTTCAAGGTGAACGGCTTTCGCATGGGCGTGATCAACAACGCGATTTTCCGATTTTGGACCGACGAAAGCGGGGGGGCGGGCAACGTGCAAACGAACGACCGCACGGCCGCGCTCGGCGTGAAGGTTCATGTCGCCGTGACGAAGGAGGGCTCCGTCGTGAAGATCTACTTGAACGGTGCTCTCGGCGGGCAGGGGACGGTCACGATGGTGCCCAGCCCTACGCAGCTCACCATTGCGACGACCAACTTATCCAATCCGTTCGACGGACAGATCGATGAGCCTGCCGTCTACGGGGTTGCGCTCTCGGAACAGCGCATTCTCGGCCACGCCAGAGCCGCGCACTTCGCGCCCTGAGGTGCGGCCTCGCGCGCCGCACTGTGTTTCTTCCCGAGGTGAGGCCTCGCGCGCCGCACTGTGTTTCTTCCTGAGGTGCGGCCTCGCGCGCCGCACTGTGTTTCTTCCTGAGGTGCGGCCTCGCGCGCCGCACCTGCGGCTTCGAGGACCGCACTGGTTGAGTGGGCGAATTCGCGGCTAAGTGGCGGAGATTCTTGGGTCGCGTCGAATGGCTGGCAGTGGCCTGCGACTTGCGATGGGGGGAGTCGAGGAGAACCCCATGAACCAAATTCGCACATTCTCGTTCGCGCTCTCGACTCTCGCTTGCCTCGCTCTCTTCACCGCGTGCACCGAAGAGACGAGCGATGAGCTCCCTGACGACGCGGCTACTGACGACACCGACGAAATTCGCTGCCGCTTTCATCGGTGCGTCGGCTGGCCTCGTCCCGGCGTCGATGCGAGCGCACCCAAAGATTCCGGCGTCACGAAAGATAGCGGTGCCACCAAGGATACGGGTCCAACGACGGACTCCGGCCCGACGGCGCCTCCGACGACGGGAGGCCAGTTCTCGGTCCCGTTCCTCACGCGTGCAACGTCCGGCGCGATCGTCCTGAATGGCCAGTCGAACGTGACGATATCG
>JAHFDV010000252.1 GCA_023248815.1 Myxococcales bacterium | reverse complement strand
TGTTTCTCGGCGGAAGCCTCGAGGGCAGATTCTGAGCAACAAGACGAGCTCGGCCGTTCGCGCGTGGGCGCATCAGCGTGCCGCCGCAAGTGTACTTCTGGACGTGCTCGACGCGCTGCACGCGCAGCGCATTCCCGTGCTCGGCGTGAAGGGAATCATCTCCGCGCGCACGCTCTATGCGGACATAAGCGAGCGCCCCATTTCGGATGTGGATCTGCGCATTCTCCCGGAACACTCGAAGCTCGCGGCGAAAGCCATGCTGAAGCTCGGCGCCGAGCTGCAGGTGGGATCGTCGAATCAGTGGCAAGCCACGAGCTTCGTCTTCCGCGGCGTACTCGTCGAGTTCGAGACGTCGATCGGTCCACCGGGACTATCGGCCATGAGCGTCGAAGATTTGATGAAGCGGGCCCGGCGCGACTCCGCTTGGTTCGGCGCTCCCATTCTGGTCCCCGAGATCCACGATCACGCGATCGTGATGCTGGTGAATGTCTTCAAGGACAAGATCGCGACGACGCCTCCGTGGGCGAAAGGAGATCTGGTGCGCTTGATGGATCACCCTGAATTTTCTGTAGGCGTTCTCGCAGAACGAATCCGCATGGCGAAGATCACGACGCTCGCGTGGGTCGTCGCTTCGTCTCTCGCCGAAGAAGTGCCGGCGTGGCGCCACGCAATGGAGATGCTGCCAGCTCCCGCGCACCCGGTGCTGGCAAAGGAGCTCCTCTCGCGCACGACCTCGGGAGATCGCTCGATCGTAAATGGACTGCTTTTCCGCATCGCCAACGACAGCCGGCGCGAGCAGGCGAGGGGGCTTCTTTACGGAGCCGTCGGTACGGCTCTCGCGAAGATCTCGCGTCGCGAGAAGAAGTAACGGACGGGAAAGTTCTACGACGCCAAGAGAGAACGCTCAGCGCAGGAAGAGCGTTCCGCCGGGAAGCCAGTTCCACGAACCGCCGCCCTTGCAGATGGTGCTCGTCGCTTCGAAGCGAACCGTGAAGTTCCCAGCCGAAGGCGCGATGTGCGCGAACGTGAAGCCCTTCGTGATATTCCTCGTTGCCCCACCGCCGGGAGATCCTTGCGGCCAACTGTAGGAACCGACGATCTTGCCGTTGACGATGACGTACCAGCTGAGTGCCGTTCCGACTCCACAACTGGCGCTCGTGTAGTCCGACATGTTGATGTTGATGTCGAGCGCCGATGCATTCGAGGCGCGGGCGAAGGTGGTTTCGGCGTACACACCAGCGGTGAAGAACCCGCCGCCGCCACCGGCACCCAAGGGGCCCGACGACGTTTGAGAGCTGGCCGTCAGAGCAGGCGGCGTCGTGCCGGCGCTGCACGTCACAGGAACAACGACTGACGACGTCGTGACAGTTCCGCTCGCAGGAGCCGCGCTGCAATAAAGGCCGGGGGGATTCGTCAGCGTCGTGATCGAATACGTGCCGCCGCTCGCGATTTTCGTCGTGAAGTACGCGGTGCCGTTGGAGCTGACGGAGAGGTTGTTGCCTCCGTTGTTCTGGAAGACCGCCGTACCGCCGGTGAGGCCGGAGACGTTCACGCCGACATCGAGTATCTTGGGCGCGCACGTTACGGCGACTGTCGTGATCGGTGATCCACCGAGCTTTCCGGTGCCGTTCGATACGGAGCATTCTCGTGTCGGAGGCTGCCCCGAGACCGTCACTGCGTAGTTCGCGCCGCTCTCGACTGCGGAGAACGCGAAGGTGCCATCGCCGACGACTTTGATCGCCTCGCCGCCGCTCAACTGGAGCTCGAGCGTTTCTCCGTTGAGCCCGGTGACAGTGCCCCCGACCGTGAACTTATCGGTGACGCATGCGACATTGATGTTGGTGACCGTCGACGCGACGTTCCCCGCGCCGTTCGAGACGGTGCACGTTTGCGAAGGCGCCGTCGGTCGAGTCTTCACCATCACGTCGTATGACTGTCCCAAGGCGACCGCGTCCGAGAAGGCATACGAACCGTTCGCATTGATGAGCGCATCGGCGGCGGGGCCGTTCGAGAGCGTGAGCCCCGTGCCGACGAGGCCCGTCACCGTGCCGCCGATGACGAATGCGTCGGCCCGACAGTTGACGACGACGGTCGTCACGTTACCGCTCGCGACGACACCGGTTCCGCCGCTCACCGTGCACGTCTGTGTCGGCGTCGAGGGCTGCGTTTTGATCGTGACGGCGAACGCCGCACCCGATACGAGCTTGGCGGGGAAGGTGAAAGAGCCGTCTGCGGAAATCGGTAGATCGTTGCCCGCGTTGTTCTGAAGAATCAGACCGGATCCGGTGAGGCCGGTGACCGAGCCGCCGACGCTGTATGACGGTGGCGTTACGATGCTGCCGTCGGCCGCGTCGACTCCTGGTCCTCCATCGACGACGGCATCCACGATATTGCCATCGACTACTCCACCATCGACGAAGCTGCCGTCTACGAAGCTGCCATCTCCCAATGCAGCATCTAGCTTGGCGCTCGCGTCGGACGGCGTCTCGACCGCCAACGGATCATCGGAGCACGCGGACACAAAGCCGATAGCTGCAGCGAAACCGAATCCCACCCTCAAGATATGCATGCGTTAAATTGTAGGGGATCCGATCGACGGGGGTCTAGATCGACGAACGCTACTGGGGAAAAAAGGGGTGACATGTGTTCCATCGGGAATTTCGAGGGCACCCCTCTGATCGAAAGAGGATGCCGCCCGCGGTTTCAGGTGACGAAGCGCAAGGACGCCACGACACCGATCAACACGCTCTGATATTCTGGCACGCAATGTACGACCTCCACTCCTACGGGCGCATGATCGCGGACCGCGTTCGCGTCGACGCGTATTCGCGCGCGATGAAAGCGGCGATCCGCCCGGGCGACGTCGTTGTCGATCTCGGCGCGGGCGCTGGCTATTTCTCCATTCTTGCCTGTTTGCTTGGCGCACGAAAGGTCTATGCGATCGAGCCAGAGCCCTCCATCTGGGTGGCCAAGGCGAGCGCTCGTGACCTAGGACTCGAAGACCGCATCGAGTGCATTCAAGCCTACGGATCCGATCTCGAGCTGCCCGAGCGCGCCGATGTCGTCATCTCCGATCTTCGCGGCGGAATTTCGACGTTCCAAGGAAATCTCGCCGCCGTTGTCGACGCGCGACGGCGGTTCCTTCGTGAGGGCGGGGTGCTCTTACCGCTGCGCGATACGCTCCACGTCGCCCTCGTCGCTAGTGAGCCAGTCGCTTCCTGGCTTTTTTCGCCGTGGTCGGACGGCGTCGTCGATCAAGCTGCAGCAAGAGCTCTGCTAGCGAACACGGTGCACGCCCTGCCTCGCGATCTTCTGCGCGAGCACGATCTCGTTACCTCG
This sequence comes from Myxococcales bacterium, assembly GCA_023248815.1. Lineage (GTDB taxonomy): Bacteria > Myxococcota_A > Polyangia > Polyangiales > Polyangiaceae > JAHFDV01. Next base: position 4,995 of record JAHFDV010000252.1, on the reverse strand, counting down.
TCCGCCGCGTGGGCGACGGTCGAATATCACGGAGAGGCGGTGGCTCGTCTCTCTGGCGAGGTCTCGCTCGTCGCAACGCGAAGTGCGGTAGCCAACGGGCTCGCTGTTTGGTTCGACGCCGAGATTACCGACGGGATCGCTTTTTCGAACCGGCCGGAACGACCGGGCTCCGCGTACCGCACGATGTTTCTCCCCTTCGAAGAAGCGCTTGAGATCGAGCAAGGGGATGGGATTCAGGTCGCTCTCAGCACGTCGATCGATGCCGGACTTTGGACGTGGGAAGCGCGCGGAGCGGGCGGTCGGGAGCACAAGCAGTCGACATTGAGAGGTGAGCTGCCGCTTCCTGGAATGCTGGCCCGGCTCTCGGGGGAGCACCGTCCCTATCGCCGGAAGGACGAACGCACGCTCGACCGCGCCAAAAGCCTCGCGGACGGGATGCTCACCGTACGTGAAATCGGCGTGGCGATCGCGACGGAAAATGGGAGTGATCTCGAAGAGGTGCGATCTGTCGTCAAGGGGCTCGGGGTCACGATACCCGGGGTCCCAATGCACCTTCGGGGCAAGCATCCAAGCGCGAAATAAGTTCGTTGTGATCCCACCATTACTGAGCTAGAAATGTCCGATATGGCGCTCTCCCCCAAGCTTGAAGTGAAATCTCCACGCCCGTACAAGAAGCCGGTGTTGCAGCATCTTGGCTCGGTGCGGGAGCTGACGCTTGCGGCCTTGACGGTCACGGGCCAGGACGCGGGCACTGGCTTCCGCATGGGGCCGTAAGAACGCACGAAGTGGCGTCCGTAGGTGGCGACGGAGCTCGCCACGATCAGAGCGAAGATGAATGCGGAACGCGCACCTTTCGAATCTGAATCCCTCCCGCTCCCCGCAGTTCTCAGCGCCCCTCCCTTAGATCCACTCGGCCCCATCTACTTCGTAGCGCGTGGGGACCGCGTCCATCATTCGCGCTCCTTGCGCGCACTCCAACAAGTCGTGGAAGCGCGCGCCCCCGACCCGCGTGCCATTGGCGCATATATCGGCTGGCGTGCGGCCCCGGATGGCACGACTCACTTCCGCCCGATTCGCAAGGTGCGCGCAGTAGCGAATGCGTTCGTTGCCGAAGGTGGCGAGGTGACGTACGACTTTTCGCAGCGAACTCTCGGCCCGCAGCTCGACGTTGGAGTCGACGAGGCGGCCGCGTTGGTACGGGCGACGTTGGAGCGCGTCGTCGCGCGTGCGTGCGAAGGGCTCCGCAAGGTATCGATCCTCGCGAGCGGTGGGCTCGATTCGAGCGTGCTCGTCGGGATCGTCGCCGACCTCAAGCGTGCGGGAAAAATCGAGGATTACCTCGTTTGTTACTACTCGTTCGAGGGACCCGGCGACGATCGCCCGTTCATGCGCGATTTGGCGCAGTATCTCGGCTTCACACCGCATGTCGTCGAGCCGAGGGAAGCGGCGCCGTATGTCGAAAAGATAATGGTGACCGACGGGTTCCCGGATCCGTTTCTTCATTCCTCGGCGGAGTATCTTCTGAACTTGCGCGCGCGCGACTGGGGTAGCGAATTGATGTTGACCGGGATGTCGGGCGACCAGCTCTTTGAAGGTGACTACGAACTCTTCTCGCACGAGCTAACGACAAGCCCCCTCTCGGCCGTCCGCCGCGTGTGGAAGCTCGACGACCCGTACTATCAACGACGCCGCGACCGCTTCCAGCACTACCTTGCGGTCCCATCGCTCGTTCGCGCGATCCCGAAGACACTGCGCCCCTGGCGATGGGGACGATCGCGCCGCGCTCCGGCATGGCATGGCGAAGTGCTTCGCGAGATCCACGCCGAAGCTGACCGCGCCGTCGATCCGCCGCGGCCGCGCACGACGCCGACCGAGCGCTTCCACGACTTCGTGATGTTGGACGCTCGCGTCGCTGTTGCCCGCCAGCGTTCCGCCTACTACGGAATGACGGGCCTTGTGCGCCGCGACCCCTTCCAAAATCTCGAGCTCGTCGAGCTCGTCTCGCGCCTTCCGCCGATGTCCGCCTTCGTCGACGATCGCCCTCGCGGACTTTACCGTCGCGCGATCCGCGGGCTCGTCCCTCGATCGATCGAAAACCGCAATACAAAGGCTTACTTCGAGCCGATCATCGAGGAGCTCTTCCGGCGCGCAGGCGGCCCGGAGGCCTTCGCGGAGCTCGCGCACCCACGTAGGCTCGCCGAGCTAGGGCTCGTCGACGAGAAGCGATTCGCCGAGCTTTGGCAAACGGAGAGCCGAGAAGGCGGGAAGTGGCTTCCACTGTGGCCAGTCATCTGCGCCGAAAAGATGTTGCGCGAGGAGTTTCCTTGACGCCCGCTTGGTCCGAAGAAGTTGTCGTCGACGGCGCGGTCGCATACCGCGTCGCCCGCGAAGGTGACGAATTCCTCGCGGAGTGGCCGGGGATTCTTTCGATGAGGATGCGCTGTGACGAGGACGCGCCGAGGATCGCGACGAGTCGAGGCGTAGAACCCGCCTTCATCGAGAAGGTCCGCCGTGGATTTCTCGCCGGGCTCGTCTTTCATCTTCGCGGCGGGCTCGCGATTCATGCATCGTCGATCGCGATCAATGGAGGCGCGATCGCACTCGTCGGCGACTCGCGCGCCGGAAAGTCGACGACGGCTGCGGCCCTCGCTTTGGCGGCAACGACGACCGTCCTCGCCGATGACGCGACGCTCGTGGAGTGGCAGCACGATCGCCCCATCGTTCGCGCGACCGAATCTACGTCGTGGCTTCGCGAAGATGCGGCTCGCGCCTTTGGGCTGTCGCCCGAGGGAGACAAAACGGCGCATCGCGTCGGAGATGAAATCGATGCGCTGTCTTCGACCGGAGCGCATGCACCGCGTGCCTTCGATTTGCGAGCCTTGATCATTCTCGTCTTCGATGATGAAGCCCCGCAAGCAGGGTGCCTTCGCCCACTCGAGGGGCTCTTGCAAATTCGCGCGCTATTGCCCGCGATCATCCGCTGGGACCGCCAAGATCCCGAACGTGGACGCGCCGAAGTCGATGCGCTCGCCAAGCTTTCGGGATCCGTTCGAATGTTCGAATGGACGCGTCCGCGCGATCTCACGCTTCTTCCATTGCAGATCGAGGCTATGCTCCCGCAGCTTCGCGGCGTCTCTCTTCCCCATTCCAACCTCCGATGAAACGTTTCCGAATTCCTAGCGAGGTTCACGTACGCGAGTTCGATGGCGAGCTCGTCATCCTCGACATGGCGCGCGGAGACTACTTCGGCATCAACGAGGTCGGCGCGCGATTCTGGGCAGAGCTCGAACGCCACGGCGGTTCTTTTGACGAAGCCGTCTCCGCGTGCGCGCCGCACTACGACGTGGAGCGCGCTACCCTCGATGCCGATCTTCTCGAGCTCGTGAAGGAGCTGACGCAACGAGGCTTGCTCGAAGAGCTCCCGTGATTCGCGCTTACGTGATGAATGCGGTCTCGCTCGCGGCACTCCGTTTTCTTTCCCCTCTGCGCGCCGCAGGTCTCGTCGCTCGGCTTGCCCGGGTGGTCCCGGCAATCGAGGAGGCCAAGCTGGCCGCTACCATCGGTGGATTGCGCGGAGGGACGTGTCTCAGCCGCTCAATGGCGATCGCCGCTCTCTCCGAGCGCGCGGAGGTCGTCATTGGGGTACCGCCGCCCGAGGAGCCTAACTGGACCGCGCATGCGTGGGTCGAGGTCGATCGGGTGCCGGTTCTCGCAAGCGAAGTACGGGGGGCCGCCATCACTCGTTTTTCGGTCAGAATTTCGTCCAAATAGCTCGAAAGCGCCCAAGTTTTTGCCTTCGAGAAAACGAAAACTCGGGTAGCATCACTGCCATGCGACTTGGCCGTGTTCTAGCTTCCACTCTGTCTTTTGGACTCACTGCAGCCATTTTGGTGGCGGCCTGTAGCGACGACGTCTCGTTCGTCGAATGTGACACGGGCACTACCGACACCGGGAAAGACTCGCGACTCGATTCGACGACCGATCAGGATACGGGCGATACGGAAAACGATGCAGCGGACGACACGGCGAACGACACGAACACGTCCGAGACTTCCGTCGAAGAGGCCGGATTCGACGCGCGGTTCGACGTCGACGCGGGGCCCGATGCTCTCGATAAGTTTCCGGATACCTCGGTGGATGGCGCACCGACGTTCGATGCCGGGCCGCCGGACCCAGTCGCGTTCACGGACCAACTTACGGGCACCTACTGCGCGCGCGTCGGCAGCTGTTGCCTTGCGCTCAAGTATCAGCCGACGTTCAACAACGCAAAATGCGTCACCGCACTCAACAATAGTCAGTATCCAACGGCGCTCTTCGGCATTCCCACGATCTATAAGTCGAAGCTCGCAGGCGGGCACATCACGTTCGACCCGGTCGCCGGCAAAGCTTGCCTCGTTCTCCTCGAGACGTATAGCTGCGCGGCGTTCGGCTCTGCCGACTGGATCGAGCTCAACAGGCAGTGCCTCGCCGCGATGAAGGGCAATATTCCGATCGGCCAAACAGGCTGCACCGACGCGATCGAATGCGCTCCACCTGCCATGTGCGATATCCCCGATGGCGGTACGACCGGCACCTGCAGGGCACTTCTGCAGAGCAATACTTCCTGTACCGACAGCTCGCAGTGCGGCGATGGCCTGACGGGCGTTCCCCGCTTCTGCGACAACCTGGAGAAGTTCCCCATTCCTCCGTCCGGCGTCTGCAAAGATCAGAAGCCGGTGGGGGCAGAGTGCAATGGCAGCGAGCAAGAGTGCACGTCGCGGCTTTGCGAGATCGACGAGACGGCGAGCACCGAGTACCGTTGCTCGAGTCAAAGCTCGTTTACGACTCCAGCGATCTGCACGATCTACAAGTAACGCGCGATCGTCCGCGTCTAACATTCGCCCGATCGACCCGTGAGCGAGGCACCGCGTACGAACGTACTCCGGTGCCTTCGCGTTTTGTGGGCGCCGGATTTCGCCTTTCCTCTCGTCGTGCGCACGCTGGTTGGCGCTCTCG
>JAHFDV010000037.1:17263-21883 GCA_023248815.1 Myxococcales bacterium | reverse complement strand
CGATGCCGGTGTCGACTATGAGACAGGACCCGAGGACGAATATAGCGGTCCGCAAGAAGGCACGTGTCCGAAGGTGAGCACGCCGAAGACGATCGGTACCGTTTCGAGTTCGGCGATCACGGAGGCCTCTGGTCTCGTCGCCAGCAAGAAGAACCCCGGTTACTTCTGGGTGCACAACGATTCGGGTGACTCCGCGCGTGGCTTCGCGATCGCAGAAGACGGCAGCCTGAAGACGATTCTCGCCTTCGACGACAAGAAGCCGAGCGACATCGAAGACATGACGATCGACGATACCGGCTCGAGCTCGTATCTCTACTTCGGAGACATTGGCGACAACGAGGCCGCGCGAAAGTCGATCACGATTCACCGCGTGCTCGAGCCGACGCTCGGCGACGCGGAGCTCGTGAATGCCGTCTCGGAGAAGATGACCGTCACCTACGAAGATGGGCCGCACAATGCGGAGACGCTCATGTTCGATCCGATCGACAAGGAGCTCTTCATCGCGACGAAGATCCTCGGCGGTCCCTCGTACATCCATCGTCTTGGTGAGTTCAAAGCGGGGGAGAGCATCGTCACGACGAAGATCGCAACGGTCGACGTCGACTTCGCGACGGGTGGAGACATTTCACGCGACGGTCGCTACATCGCGATTCGCAGCAGCATCTCGAAAAAAGGCTCGCTTTGGATTCGCGACGAAGGTCAGTCACTCGCCGAGGCATTCGCAAAAGATCCTTGCGTGATTCCGCTCGCAACCGAGACGCAAGGCGAGACCCTCGCGTTCCTCGTCGACAACAGCGGCTACGTGACGATCAGCGAAGGCGAGAAGCAGTCGCTTCATCTTGCCCTCTTTCAGTGAGGCGCTTTGCGCAGATGCGCGCGGGGGTTGCCCTCTTTCAGTGAAGACGAATCAAAGCGGCGCCCCGACGTTGCCCCTCAAAAGCTGAGGCAGTCGGACGCGCACTCGTCCCCGTCTTGGACGTTGCCGTCGTCACACACTTCGCCGGCGTCGAGAATGCCGTCGCCGCAGCGGGGAACGGTGCAGTTCGCGCGGCATTTCCCAGGCTGATCGAACGACTCGATGACGAGAGAATCGGTCATGCGGAGGCCGATGCGCGTGAGATCGGTATTCACGAAGGACCAGCGCGTGATGCCTTCGATGAAGGTCGGCTTGACGATGATCTTCCACGCACCAGGGAAGGGAAGATCGGCGATGGCGCCACCATCGCTGTTCCATTCGAACACCCAACGCCCGGCGACGGTCGTCTTCGACGTCTCGAAAAATTCGCTCGCGCGGTCGTCGGCGACGGCGATGCGAAAGAGGGAGGGGATGCCCGAGATATCCATGTTCACTTGCGCGTGCGGCTGAAAGAACCCGCTCGAATCCGAGTCGATGCCGTGCGTGACGATGAGCGAAAGCGTCGAAGAGAGGGCGTCGGCGTAGAGATAGGCGCGGCTCTCCCCAACGGCTTCGAAGCCGGTGTGCGAGCTCGCGGAGCTGAAGTCGTAGAAGTCTTCGACGCTCTTTCGACGAACGAGGGGACGCGTGAACGTCGCGACGCCGCTCGGTTGGCTGATGCGAAACGCAGGCTTGTCGACGTTGTCGGGGCCGAGATCGCACTCCTCGGTGCCTTCGACGACGCTGTTTCCGCACGTGAAGGGACGCGCGTCGATGACGAAGCGGTCGGCCGGTGAATCGCTCGGCGCATCGACCGCTGCATCGAGTTCGGGCTCGTCTTCGCGACTCCCTTGAAGGAGCGACGTGCGGCTTCCGCAGGCGAACAAAACGAAAACGGCCCCTCCTCCGAAGAGAAGAGACCGTGTGGCTTTCGTCGAACGCGACATCGAGTGTCACGTTACACCTTCTCGGGCGTCAGTCGCTGCGGCGATTGCCGAAGAGACGGAGCAACATCAAAAAGAGATTGATGAAGTCGAGATAAAGGATGAGCGCGCCGTTGACCGCACCCTTCTTTCCTTCTTCCGTATCACCGAGATACTGGAGCTCCTTGATTCGTTGCGTGTCGTAAGCCGTGAGCCCGACGAAGACCGCGACGCCGACGATGCTGATGATGTAGCCGAGCGTCGAAGAGCCGACGAAGAAGTTGATGAGCGACGCGACGAGGACGCCGATGAGGCCCATCGTTGCGAGCGACCCTACGCCCGTGAGATCTTTCTTCGTGACGAGCCCGTAGCCGCTGACGACGCCGAACATCGCTGCGCTCCCGAAGAACGTGCTGGCGATCGACGACTTCGTATAGACGAGGAAGATGACGGCCATCGTGAGACCGTTGACGGCGGCGTACGCGAGAAAGAAGAGGGTTGCCATCGTCGCGCTGACGCGATTGGCGATCGGGCGGAAGAGCCAGACCATCGCGAGCTCGAGGATGAGCAGGCCGTAGAAGATGAAACGATTGCCGAAGATGGCATTGGTGAACGCGGGGATGGCCGCGACGGCGAGGGAGGTAATGGCAGTGATGGCGAGGCCGCCACCCATGATTCCGTAGACCTTGCTCATGAAGGACGAATCTTCGCGAACCAAGGGCTGTCCGGCCCGACCGAAGGGACTCGACTGGTAGTTCATCCTTACTTGCTACCTCACCTCGGAGAGAGGGTCCATTCCACGAACCCAAGGTGTGCCCGGTAGGCACGAAACATTTTTTCGCAAGAGCTCGACGGCCATGGAAATGGGGCAAATCGCCACGGCGGAGTTACCATGGGAGCCATGAACCAAGCGGCCACGCGAGTGATTCGCGAGCTCGGGCTCGAACCGCACCCTGAGGGCGGTTTCTATCGCGAGATCTTTCGTTCCGCGTACGACGTCCTTCCGAGCGATACGAAGCGCCCGCTTCGTGCCGCGATGACGCTCATCTATTTTCTGCTACCGGCCGGGGCCAAGTCGAAATGGCACCGGGTCAGCTCGGACGAGGCGTGGCATCACCTCGACGGCGCGCCGCTCGAGCTCTTCGAGATGAGGAAAGAGAGCGTGACGACGATGCGTCTCGGGAAAGACATCGCGGGCGGCGAAGTGTTCCAGCACGTGATTCCCGCCGGCGTATTTCAGGCCGCATGGACGATGGGTGACTACACGCTCGTCGGGTGCACCGTCGCCCCGGGCTTCGACTTTCAAGACTTCGAGATGCCAAAAAAGAGCGTGCTGCTCGAGCTCTTTCCTGCGCACGCCATGTGGATCGAAGCGCTCGGCTGACCGACGCGCCAGAAGACAAAGCGCTCGGTTGACCGACGCGCCAGAAGACAAAGCGCTCGGTTGACCGACGCGCCAGAAGACAAAGCGCTCGGTTGACCGACGCGCCAGAAGACAAAGCGCTCGGCTGACCGACCGCGCCCAGACGACAAAGCGCTCGCATGACGCCGAACCTTTCACGCGCGGTTGGTCGATGAGGGGTGATGCTCTCGCGATCGACCTCGAGCTTCTTTGTTCTCACACCACTCTTCTTTCTTTCGAGCTGCGGCGATGCCGTCGAGACGACACGCGCTCTCTCGAATGGCCCCGAGCGTATCGGTCGAGACGACGAGCGTGACGAAGGCGCGATCGATTCTCCGGGAACGATGATCCTCGCGCGGGTCTCAGGCGACTGGTGGAATTGCGACGGCGTGAACGCGAGCTTTCTGCGGACACGCTTCGAAGAAGAGACGCTCATCGCGGAGGTGATCCTGGTCGATGGAACCGTCGACCCGACGCGCGGATTCTCTGGCACCTATGACGCTCAGTTTCGAACGTGGAACCCCGCACCCCTCGATGATCTCTGTTTTCTCGAAGCCTGCGAGGTTGCGATGCGCGTCACCTTCGACGAAGCACTTCGACGCTACGAAGGAGAGGATCGCGAAGGACGGCTCGTCTACGGTACGCTCAATGGGGCGGATCCGCCGTGCTCGCGCCCGAAGTAACGGGTCACAAATAGCCTCGAATCAGCGTCCAATCGCGTGACGCACGATCGCGAGACCATCGAGCAAGAAGAGCCAGCCCACCGTGGCAGCGAGGAGAACCGTCGTGACCAAGATGAGCGCGATCATCGTCGCGGGAGGCGCCTGCCGATCCCGAAGACGCGTCTGATTCTTTCGAAGAAGGCGTCGCGCCAAGATTCGCGCGATCAGATTTTCTGGTGCGACATCGAGCAGCTCCGCGAGGGCACGCGTGGCAATTTCGATCGAGCCGGGATGCCCGTCGGCGTTGGCTTCGTTGTGCGCGATCGCGGCGAGCAAGGCGATGCGTGCAGGCTTTCCGTGATCGCGCGACAGCGGCCCAAGATCTTTGGCGAGGGTCACCCAATCGTTGGTGTCGAGTCGCTTTTGCGCGAGCGCGAGAAGAGGCTCGGTTGGGATCCCTTGGAAGTCGGCGCTGGCTTGCTTCGGGTCATGCCGAGGGCCTCGCTTCGCGGCCGCACCACCGCTCGAAGGCACGGGATCGGAAGAGCTCTGCTCTTGCGGAAGCGCTTTACCGGGCGGCAAAGTCTTTCGCGCGTGCGATTCAGGGGCACTCGCTTCGGGCGCTTTTACTCTGTCGACGAGGGCTTCGGTGACGTGCGCTTCAGTGACGTGCGCTTCAGTCACCTGCGCGGTTACGGCAGCGTGCTTGGACGTCGAGACCGGATCTCTTCGTTTCGC
>JAHFDV010000037.1:0-17253 GCA_023248815.1 Myxococcales bacterium | reverse complement strand
CGCGGAGAAGTCCAAACCGTCGGCGCGGGGCGCAAATGCGGCGCGCTTTGCGGCAGCTTCTTCGGTCGCCGCGAGCCGATCCACGGCGACGCCGCCGAGCGGAGTGGGCGCGCCGAAAGGATCCGACGTCGGCGGAAGAGCTGCCGGGGGAACTTTGATTTGTACGGCGGCGAGCTGGCTGGAAGCCGGTCGCGCAGAAACGAAGATATCGACGTGTGGCACGGCCTCAGGACCCATGGGCGTCTTTGGAGGGTCGACGCGCGGAGTCGTCGGCTCCGTGTCCGTGCTCTTTGGAGGCGGCTTTTGCGGAAGGGGCTCCGAGAGCGTGAGACCCTCTTCGGCTGCGAGAGCGTCTCCCCGTCGCGAGCTCGCGGGCTGAATGTGCGTCGGCACGACCACGCGCTCGACCGAATGATCGACCGTCCGTTCGTCCTCTGCGCGAGGGTCTCGCCGCGTCCCCATTCTTCCCATTGTTCCCTACCACTGCGGGAAACACCACGTTTCTGCCGTGATTTCGCTTGTCGACCCCCGACAAACCCGAGGGAGCGGCCGAACGTGCCGCAAGGTGGATGAGTGGACCGCCTACCTGAACGCCGGTAGCGCCGCGCTTTTTTCCGCCTCTTCATTGGTCGCAAGAAGCCGTTCAGTTCGATACGATGTCCTCTCGTCCATTGGTCGTCGAACACGGGGAGTTCGGTCGACAGACGCCAAAGTACGTGGGCACACACTCGTTTCTTCGACAGCTCGTTGATCTCTCACCGCTTGCCGCGCTCGTCCTCGACTCAGAAGGACGAACGGTCGAAGCGAACGCGGACGCGCGTCACCTGCTCGGTGACGCCATCTCGACGTCGGCTCTCCCAGAGCTCTTTCATCCTCGGGACGCTGCGCGCGTCGCTACCGCGATCGAGCACGCGTTTGCCGAGACGTCCTCACGACGTCTCGAGAAACGCGCGGCGCTGGCCCCTCGAGGCGACGGATCGACCGAAGAGTCGCAGACGTTCGTCGAAGTTGCGCTGAAGTGCATCGAAGAAGACGGAGCTCGTTTTCTACACGTCGTTCTCGTCGACGTGACCGCGCGCGAGCACGAATTTGCGCGCATCGACAAGAGCGAGCGCTTCTATCGCACGGTCGTCTCGAAGAGCCCCGAGCTCATCACGGCGATGACGCTCGAAGGCCTCGTGCGGTGGGATTCCCCCGCGGCGATGTCGGCTCTAGGTTTCAGTCGCGGAGAGCGTGAGCAGCACACCCCCGAAGACTTTCATCCCGAAGACTTTCCGCGCGTCAAAGGCACTCTCGACGAAAGCGCCACGAAGCCCGGTGTTCCACTTCACCTTCGGTATCGGCGCCGTCACAAGGACGGCTCCTGGCGATGGCTCGAGCTCGTGTGCATCAACCTGAGCGACGATCCCGAAGTGGGCGCGGTCCTTCTCTTCCGTCATGAGGTGACGGAAGAGGTTCGCACGGCCGCATTCCTCCAGGTCGTCCTCGACACGATCGACGAAGGCATCGCGGTCGTCGATCAGTCGGGAAGTTTCCGCATTTGGAATCGTGCAGCGGAGGCCATCATGCGGCCTGGTGCGCGCGACCACCACACGTCGTTCGATGGGAACTCTGGTCTCCTGCGGATGGACAGCGGCGAGCCGATCCCCGTTGAAGACCTTCCGTTGAATCGCGCGTTGCGGGGGCACGAGGTCGAGGACGAGCTCGCGATGGTCGAACGCAGCGCGAACGAGCCGGTCTACGTTTCGATCTCGGCGCATCCACTTTCCAACGCCGAGGTCAGCTTCCAAGGAGCGGTCGCCGTCTTTCGCGACGTCACGCAACGTGTCGAAGCAGAGGGCCAGCTCGTCGAGTCGGTCGCACGCTGGGAAGCTCTCATTCAGGGCGCCACGGACCTCGTCATCGAGATCGACGAATTCGGCGTCGTCCGCCACTTCAATCATGCCGTTTCTGCCGGCGAAGATTGGCGCGGGAAGCGCTTCTTGGACCTCCTCTCGAAGGAAGCGAGCATCGACGTCGAGCAGGCGCTGAAACGCGTGTTCTCCGGTGAAGACGTCGAGATCGAGATTGTAGGTCTCGGGAATAAGGGCAAGAAAGAGTGGCACGTGGCTCAGCTGAGCCCGATTCGTCGAAAGGGGGACATCCGCGGCGCGGTCGTCGTGGCGCGCGACGTGACGTCGAAGAAGGACGCCGAAGCGCACATCGTCGTCAGCGATCGTATGGCCTCCCTCGGCTTTCTCGCTTCGGGGGTGGCGCACGAGATCAACAATCCGCTCGCGGCGGTTGCCACGAATCTCGACTTCATGAGGAGTGAGCTGCGCGCGCTCAATCGTCGGAACGAATTTCGGGACATCGAAGAGGCGCTCGCCGATGCGGTTCTCGCGGCGACGCGCATGATGGCCATCGTCGCCGACTTGAAGATCTTCTCGCGTTCCGAAGCAGAAAAGGTGGGGCCCGTCGATGTCGCGCACGTCCTCGAGACGACGCTGCGCCTCGCCGACAACGAGATTCGGCATCGCGCCGCCTTGAAGAAGGACTTGGCGCCGGTTCCTCGCGTCCAAGCGAACGAATCGCGCCTGGGGCAAGTCGTCCTCAATCTCGTCGTAAATGCCGCGCAAGCAATCGCACCGGGGGCTGCCGACTCCAACGTCGTGACGGTGAAGACGTACAACGCTGGAGAAGACGAGGTCGTCATCGAGGTCTCGGATACGGGAGCGGGGATGCCTCCCGAGGTGCAAGCGCAGCTCTTCACGCCGTTTTTCACGACGAAGAAAGAGCGCGGCGGTACGGGGCTCGGCCTTTCAATCTGTCACCGCATCGTGACCTCGCTCGGAGGCCGCATCGCGCTCACGAGCAAGGTCGGCGAAGGCACGACGATTCGTGTCTATCTTCCCGTCGCAAAGAGCGCGTCGGATCCCGTCTCCGACGCGCCCCTCAAGATGGAAGCGTCGAAGCGCGCATCACTGCTCGTGATCGACGACGACCCGCTCGTCGGCAAAGCGCTGCAACGCTCGCTCGCGCGCGAGCACAACGTCGTCGTCGAATCGAGTGCAGAGGCCGCTCTCGCGAGGTTCCGTAAGGGCGAATCGTTCGATGTCATTCTTTGCGACGTCATGATGCCGACGATGACGGGACCCGATCTTCATCGGATCGTCCTCGGCGAGCGTCCCGATCTCGCGGAGCGCTTCGTCTTCATCACTGGAGAGGCGTTCTCATCGCAAGCGCGCGACTACCTCGAAGGCTCGACGAACGTGCGCCTCGACAAGCCATGCAACATCAATCGCCTTCTCGCGATCATCCGCGAACGGATCGACAGCAAACACGACGCCGGCACCTAAAAATAGGCGTGGCGAGCGCGATGCGCAGCTCCATGTGCGAGCGCGAGCAAAGTTGACTATGTTGCGGGCTCAGTGCCCGCCCGCATCGTCGTCATTTACGCCCATCCCTATCCCAGCCGTTCGCGCGCCGGGAAGGCGCTCCTGCATGCGATTTCCGACGTCGAAGGGCTCGAAGTTCGTTCGCTCTATTCGCGCTATCCGGACTTCGGCATCGACATCGATGCCGAGCAAGAAGCGCTTCTCGGCGCGGACCTCATCGTCTGGCAGTCGCCCTTCTACTGGTACGGCGTTCCAGCGCTTCTTCATCACTGGTTCGAGAAGGTGCTGGCGCTCGGCTGGGCGTACGGTGATCGCCATATTCTCCGCGGCAAGCACGTGCTCTTCGCGGTCACGACCGGTGGCCCACCCTCCTCGTACTCACCCGAAGGAATGCACGGGCATCCTTTCGAGACGTTTTTACCGCCCGTTTCGCAGACCGCGAAGTTTTGCGCGATGGAGTTCTGCGAGCCCTTCATTCTCCATGGCGCGCACCGCCTGAGCGAAGAAGAGCTCGCTGAGAAAGCTCGCGAGTATCGCGCAACCATCGAACGCGCGGTGCGCAACATCCGAAACGGAAACGGCATCGTCGTGCAGTCGGGAGTCGCCAATGGGTGAGCACGGCCTTCTCTTCGACGTCATGATCTATCTCGCGGCGGCGGTCGTCTTCGTGCCGATCGCGAGTCGTCTGAAGCTCGGCTCCGTGCTCGGGTATCTCGCTGCGGGCGCCGTCATCGGACCGTGGGGTCTCCGTCTCGTGAAAGACGTCGAGTCGATCCTCCACTTTGCAGAGTTCGGCGTCGTGCTCATGCTCTTTCTCATCGGGCTCGAGCTCGATCCGAAGCGCCTGTGGAGCATGCGGCGCGCGGTCTTTGGTGGGGGCGCTCTCCAAATGATCGCCTGCGGACTGCCGCTCGCCCTCGGAGGTCTCGCTTTCGGCCTGCCATGGAAAGGCGCACTCGTCGGAGGACTCGCGTTGGCGCTTTCGTCGACGGCGATTGCGGTGCAAACGATGCGCGAGCGCGGCGTGCTCGCATCACCGACGGGAACGACGGCGTTCTCGATTCTCCTTTTTCAAGACATCGCCGCGATTCCTCTCATCGCGCTCGTTCCGATGCTCGGCGTCTCCGAGAAAGCGGGCGAGGGCTGGATGGGGGTATTGAAGGTGCTCGCGGCCGTCGGGATCGTCATCGTGCTCGGTCGCTACGTGACGCGTCCGATTTTTCGCTTCGTCGCCCGAACCGGATTGCGTGAGCTCTTCACGGGATTTGCGCTTCTCTTGGTCGTCGGCATTTCCGAGATCATGAACATGGCGCACGTCTCGATGGCGCTCGGCGCGTTTCTCGCGGGAGTGCTCCTTGCCGGCTCCGAGTATCGCCATGCGCTCGAGACCGACATCGAGCCCTTCAAAGGCCTCCTCATGGGCCTCTTCTTCATCGCCGTTGGAATGTCGATTCACTTCGGCTTGCTGGGCGAACACCCGCTCCTCGTCATTGGGCTCGTGCTCGGCCTCGTCCTCGTGAAAGGGCTCGCACTCTGGTTCGTTGCCGGGAGACTCGGTGTATTCCCGCGCGAGCGCTGGCTTCTCGCGGGCCTCATCGGACAGGGCGGCGAGTTCGCGTTCGTCGTCTTCGGTGTCGCGGGCAAAGCGCACCTCTTGCCTGGGCAATGGGATGCGACGCTCACGCTCGTCGTCGCGCTCTCGATGGCGCTCACGCCCGTGTTGCTTTTGGCGCACGACCACTTCATCGATCTCAATGCCGCAGAAGAGCGCGAACCGGATGCGATCGAGCATGGCGGCGCGCCCGTCATCATCGCGGGGTTCGGTCGCTTCGGGCAGATCGTCGGTCGTTTGCTCTTCGCTTCCGGAATCCGCGCGACCGTTCTCGATCACGATCCGGATCAGATCGAAATGCTTCGAAAATTCGGGTTCCGCGTCTTCTATGGCGATGCGACGCGCTTGGATCTTCTGGAGGCCGCCGGCATTCATCACGCGAAGCTGCTCGTCGTCGCCATCGACGATCCCGAAGCCGGGATGCGGCTCGTCGAGCTCGTGCGCGAACACTTTCCGAAGCTCCGCATCATCGCGCGCGCGCGCAACGTCACGCATTGGGTCGAGCTGCGAACGAACGGCGTCACCGACATCGAGCGCGAGACGTTCGAATCGGCGTTGCGGAGTGGTCGCAAAGCGCTCGAAGGTCTCGGAATCGATCCGTTCGAAGCGAAGGAACGCGCGGATCGCTTTCGCGCTTACAACGAGCAGACGCTCGTCGAGATGCTGCCGATTTTCGACGACGAAACGAAGCGCCTTTCGGCGGCGCGTGCAGGCCGTGAGCAGCTGCAGTCCCAGTTTTCCCGCGACAACGCAGCGCTCGATCGCACGTTCGGCGCGTGGTCTTCCGAAGAAGAGCAAAAGAGCTCTCCCAGAATTTCTTTGGAAGGTCTCTCCGAGGAGTCCGCCGGAGACGCTTGAAAGCCGACGTCGTCACCGCCACGCGCTCGACCCTCGTGTACATGCGCCGCACGCTCGGCCTGGTCTACGCGTCGTCGAAGACGTTCACGCTGCTGCTCGGCGCTTTCACCTTCATTGGCACGCTCGTTCCGCTCGCAATTGCTTATGTCGGCAAGCGAATCGTCGATGCCGTCGTGGCGCACTCACGTGAGAACGCCATCCGCGCGATTCTCTACGAGCTCGCGCTCGTCGTCGTTCTCGCGCTCGTTCAACGCGGCCTCGGCGTCGTTCGCGCACTCCTCGGAACGCGCCTCGGCATCGACATCAATCTCGCCATCCTCGAAAAGGCAATCCGCCTCGACCTTCGCTATTTCGAAGACGCTAAGTTTTACGACCAGCTGACGCGCGCGCGTCGCGAGGCCTCGTCACGCCCCGTGTCGCTCATCAGCGAAAGCTTCCAGCTCGTGCAGAGCACGCTCACGCTGCTCGGCTTCGCGTTCATCCTCACGCGTTTCTCGCCCTGGACCGTCGCGGTTCTCCTCGTAGCGACGCTTCCCGCGACGATCGCGGAGATGCGCTATTCGAAGCTCGCCTTTCGTCTCCGCAATTGGCGCGCACCCGAGTCGCGCAAGCTCATGTACCTCGAGTACGTCGTCGCCAACGACGCGCACGCCAAAGAGATCAAGCTCTTCGGTCTCGGAGAGATGCTGCTCGGGCGCTACAAGACGCTCTCGGAGACGATCTATCGTGATGAAAAGAGCCTCGGTCTACGACGGGCGAGCGTTGCCCAAGCGCTGAGTCTCTTCGGCACGGGCGCCTTCTATGCAGCCTACATTTCGATGGGAATTGCCGCGGCGCGGGGCGCGCTCACGCTCGGCGAGATGACGCTCTACATCCTCGCGTTTCGCCAAGGGCAGCAGGCGTTCCAGTCGGCACTCGGATCCATCGGATCGATCTACGAGCACAATCTCTATCTCTCGAACCTCTTCGGCTATCTCGATCTCGAAGCGACTCAAGAAAAACCGCGCGCGCTCGTGGCGCCGATCGAAGGCGATCGCGCGATTCGTTTCGAAGACGTGGGCTTCCGGTACGAAGGAAAAGACGAGTGGGCGCTCCGCCACGTGAACCTCACGATTCAGAACGGGGAGAGCTTCGCGCTCGTCGGTGAAAATGGCGCCGGAAAGACGACGCTCATCAAGTTGCTCACGCGGCTCTATTCTCCGACCGAAGGAAGAATTCTTCTCGACGGTCGTGACCTCGCCGAGTGGCCCATCGAAGCACTTCGCGCTCGAATCTCCGTCGTCTTCCAAGACTTCAATCACTACCAGCTCTCTCTTCGCGAAAACGTCGGTTTCGGAAGTATCGACAACCTCGGCGACGTCGCGCGCATCGAACGCGCGATCGACGAAGGTGGCGCACGGACCGTAGCCAACGAAGTGAAGGGCGGGCTCGAAGCGCAGCTCGGTCGTTGGTTCGAAGACGGGACCGAGCTCTCGGGCGGTCAGTGGCAAAAGCTCGCGCTCGCACGAGCGTTCATGCGCGAGGAGGCAGACATCATCGTGCTCGACGAACCGACTGCTGCGCTCGATGCGAATGCGGAGCACGCGGTGTTCTCGCGCTTTCGCACGCTCGCCAAAGGACGTACGACCATCGTCATCTCCCACCGCTTTCCCGCCGTCCGAATGGCCGAGCACATCGTCGTTCTCGAGAAAGGACAAGTCGTCGAGTCCGGTGACCACGACACTCTCGTCGCGAAGAACGGCATGTACGCGAAGATGTTCGAACGACAGGCGGAAGGGTATCGCTGACGGCGCACTTCGAAGTTGCTCGCAAAATCGCTGCGCTGACACGCGTTTTACCCTTCTGCCAGGGACGCAAAAGACGTGCTCCGCGCTTCTGTCGCACCTTTCGTGTGCGAAGAAATCCCACTGTCGTACTTCTCCGTAGCGCACCTTAGTGCAGCGCAGTTCAGCTGCGCCTCTCCCCCATATTTTCTCCACAACGAGGCTTTGTCGTCGGGCACTGCATGCGCTCGGATACGCTCGGATTCGGAGGATGAGCATGACCCGCTATTCGTATGGTGACTCGACCGATTCCCCCCTCACTTCGAACTTCCTGGAGTTCTTGAGCGAGGCCCTCACCTTCGCGGCACATGTTCATGCCTCGGAAGATCGCGTGCTCGCCGAGAAGGCAGTGTTCGAGCGCTTGAAAGCCGAAGGGAACGTGACGCGCGAGCAGCTCCGGGCGCTCGGCGCCGCTGCAACTGCCTCCACGAACGAGTTTGCAACGAGCTCTCCCGACGCACGGGTAAAGAAGTGCGGAGGCACTATCGGCAAGCGCATCACCGATTCGGTGAACGAAGAGATCGCTTCGCTCGATGCAGCGCTCGAGAACGAGCGTGCGCGACTTGCGGCATTCGCTGCAAAAGAGCGTGCGAGCGGCCGCGATGCCCTCGCGAAGATGCTCCTCTCGAGCGAACCGCCCGACACGAAGTACGAGATCTCGTTCGAGGCGAACAACAACCGCGGATATACGTGGAATATGCACGCATCGACGCCATGGGGCTTCAACTGGGGCGGCGCCGTCGAGCTCCCCGAAGGGCATGCGTTCGCGCAGCTCGTGAAGCTCGACAAGTTCGTGCCTTCGTTCGAGATCAACGCGCAGACATTGGTCTCGGGCTGGCTCAAAAAAGAGATGAAGGTGAAGCCGCTCGAGCTCGCGAAGTATTTCGTGACCGGCTTCCGCAAGATCGAAAACGCGTGGACGCTCAGCCTGCGCGACTTCGGTCAAGGCCCCGAAGCGAAGACGACGGGCTACGACATCGCCTGGGGCGCTGGCGGAAGCATCTTCGTCACGTGGGTCGGTGAGCCCGAAGCACCCGTGCACGAGCTCTCGGAAGAGGACGCCGAAAAGGCACGCGCGCTGAAGACGACGATCGAAGCCGCCTGCCAGGAGCTTTCGCGTGAGGGCAAAGACGCGAGCGTCGTCGAAGCGAATGGCCAGCCGTTCGAAAACGTCGACGATCAAGTGAAGACGGCGGCGATGCTCATCTCGAAGATGGCTCCCATCGTTCGTGAGATCACGAAGCATTCGCTCAACCCCAACGAGCTCGTCCTTCGTCGTCTCCTCGGAAAGGATCGCCGCGAAGAAATCTTCGTGACGAAGGCATCGCTCATCGCTCGCGTCAATGGCCTCCCTTCGCCACGACGCGCGCTCTTCGCTCCGCTCGACCTCGGCGATCTCAAGATCGAAGCCGAAATGACGGCGCCCGAGATCGCGACGGACGACGTAACGGGTCCGACGGACATCACGGCGCACGCTTCGAAGACGCCCTCGAAAGCGCCGCCTCCACCCCAGCTTGCGCCGCCGCCCGTCACGCCTCCGGCCGCCTTGGCTGCTCCCGCGAAGAGCGAAGTTCCGAAGTCGGTCTCCAAGCTCGAAGTCGCGAAGCCTGCGGCACCGAAGGCCGAATCTCCGAAGAATGAAGCCGCGAAGTCCGAAGGCTCGAAGATCGAGGAGACGCCGCGCGCTGCTGCGACTGCCTCGAGCGAACCGTCCACGGCTGATCTCGCCAAGTCGGCGGCCCCCAAGGACAGCACGAACCCGCTCGCGAAGGCCGTGAAGCGCATTCTCTCGCTCGCCAAAGAGGGCAAGTCGAACGATGCCTTCAAGGGTTACGCCGATCTCTTCCGCGACGAGATCTTCCTCGTGGCGAAGCTCGACGATCAACGCCAGGCGCTTCGCATCATGATTCACGGAAAGCGCCCGCCGACGACCGATGCCGTTCGCGACGCCCACAAGTCCGCGGCCGATGCGCTTGCCGATCTCGTGAAGCAACACAACGATGCGGCCGATTACGAAATGCTGGGAATCTGCCAGACCGTTTTGGAGATGAAAGATGCCGCCAGCGCGACCTTCGCCGCTGCCGCCGCCATAGAAGCGGAGCACAACCCCGGCTCACCGCGCCTTCAGCAACTGAAGCAACGCGCTGCGGGTATGAACTAGCGGAAGCCGGCTCTCGAACGCGGCGGTGTTCACAGCCCTCGACGGGGCGCAGGCTGTGAACACCGCCGCTTCGTTTGAAGAGCTCTGCTTCTCTAGCGTATTTTGCTGGGCGAACGTTCGTTCGCCGGGTTTGAGCGATCAGCGATTCGCGAAGACGCCTCCACTCGGGGGCCGTTTTCTTTTTGTGCGTCTCAGGAAGGCTGATGTTCCATGTCGACGAGGCGGACGTTGCGACGTGCTTTCTCTTTCTCCGTCGCAACGCGGAGCTTCTCGTAGAGCCCGACGACATCCGTCTTCAACGCTTGAAGGCGCAATTCTGGGCTCGTCTTGTCGAGCGTTTCGACGACGACATTTCCGGTGCCGAGGAGGCGCTGCGCAAAGGGGCGCTCTACCGAGTAGTCGACGATGCGATAGAGATCGATTTGGTTCAGCTGCTTCGAGAAGAGTCCCGTCTCGACGACGATGCGCTGCGACGTGATGCGATAGTGCGTCGACTTCGCACGGAGGACGAGGACGAGATAGCCGATGCCCAGCGTGAGAATCGAAATCAGAAGGGCCCCGAGCGACGCGATCGGTGCGGGAGTGCCTTCGAACAGAACCTCTTCCTTTTCGTCGACCATGCCTCTTGAGTAGCACAGGGATTCGGGAGGTTGGGGTAGCCTCGCGCGCGATGACCGAACCGCACAAGCGCTCCCGTTGGCTGCCGACCCCCGGCAGCGTTCCGTATCACCTCATGCTCGGCGCGATCGCGATTTTCTTCCTCGGGCCACTCGGGGGAGTGACGGCGATCTTCATGGTCTTCAAGATCGGATTTTTCGTCGGTGGGCAAGTGCTCGCGGGAATCCTCGGAAGCTCCGTGACCTACGGCTACGGGCCCGAAGGCAAACATGGTGCAAACTACATGCAAACCATGGCCGCGTCGGTCGCGAGCATGGCGGGCATGGGGACGCTCGTGCAGGCGATGGTGTGGACGGGAATGGAGCAGCCGCCGCTTTGGCAGCTCGTCGCCTACTTTCTCGCGACGGGCATGTTCGGCGTTGGAATCGGCATGCTCTACACGCCCATTCTCGTCGACAAGTTGCAGCTCACGTTTCCCTCGGGGCTCGCGGTCGCCAATATCTTGCGCGCCCTCACGGACAAGACCCTCCTCAAGCAATCGATCGCTCGTCTCGGCACGGGCACGGGCATCGGCATCGCCGGAGGCATCGCCGCCGCCAAGATCGCCGCGCTCGAGGTCCTCGACATCTCGACCTCGACGTTCGGCGCCGGCATGATTGTCGGCGCGCGCATCGGACTTTCGGCGATCACGGCTGGCCTCACGTTCCATTTTCTCTCGCCGAAGTTCATCGAGATGGGCTGGCTGAAACCCGGTGAGCCGTTCCGCAAAGTCGCGTTCCTCATCGCGCTCGGAATGATCATGGGCGCGGCGATCGTCGACATCGGTCTACTTGCAGTCGACGCCGCGAAGCGCATCCGTGAGAAAAAAGGGGCGAAGGTGGAAGTCTCCGAGAAGACGAAGAGCAGCAATCGTCGCCTCTATGCCTGGGTCGTCGTCTGGGGCGCGCTCACGTTCCTCACCGCCACGAAGGTTCTAGGCCTCTCTCCGCTCTTCATCATCGTCTCCATGGCGCTCGTTCTCGCTTTTACGATGATCAACGGCATCTCGCTCGGAATCACCGATTCGAACCCAATTTCGAGCGCTTTCGTCGTCACCGTCATGATTCTTGCCGGCATCGGACTTCGTGAGCCGAAGGTCGGACTTCTCGCGGCTGGCATCGTCCTCGTCTCGACGTCGATCGCCGGCGACATGCAACAGGATCGCAGCACGGGCGCTCGCCTGGGCTCGGACCGCAACATCCAGTTTCGTTATCAAGTCGTCGGCGTGACGATGGGCGCGATCCTCGCGGTCGTCATGGCGCAGCTCTTCATGAAGGCCTATCCCGTGCTCTCGTTGAATCCACTCTCGAGCCAAGAGGCCGGCGACCTCGTCGAGAAGAGCGGATGGCAGAGCGCGATGACGTACAAATTCGCAGGCGCGCTCGACTCGCTCACGCATCCGAAGGCGCACACGTTCTTGGCGATCAAGATTGGCCTCGCGATCGGATTCTTCACAGAGGTCGCTCGCAAGATCTTGAAGGCGAACGCGGGGTACAAGAAGTTCTCCGAAGGACCCGTGCAGGGAAGAGTGTTCGACTTCTTGCTCGACGCCGTCTTCTTGCCGAGCCCCTATGCGTCTTCTTTCGGCGGATTCGTCGGCCTTCCTACTTCGTTCTGGTTCGGCGCCGGCGGAACGTTCTCGTCTCTCTACGACCACTTTACTGCCAAAAAGAAGAGGAGCGAGGAGGCGGCGTCCGAGACTACCGAAGAGCTCCCTTCCGACATGAGCACTACCTCGCTCGTCGGCGGAGGTCTCATCGCGGGCGACTCCATCGCGGCGCTCATCTTGGGCGTCATCGGTTTACTTTCGGTAGTCGGTAAATAAGACTCCATCATGTTCGTCAAACGCGTCCTCCTCGTCGGCAATCCCACGGCGCAAAGCGGGAAGAACAAAGAGCGCATCGATGCGGCGCTCGAGCTCTTCCGCAAAGAGGGCGTCGAGGCCGAGCTCTTCTCGACCTTGCCCGAAGGAAAGACGATTCCCGCGCTCGCGCAGGTCCTCGAGACCGCGAAAGTCGACGTCGTCGTCGCGATGGGCGGGGACGGGACGTTTCGCGAAGTCGGCGCTGCGCTTCTCTTGAGCGACAAAGCGAATCTCGTCGCGCTCGGGATGCTCCCCACGGGCACGGCGAACGATCAGGGAAAGAGCTTCGGCCTTTCGGCGACGCCGGATTCGCTCGCGACGAACGTCGGCATCGTCGTTGCGGGAAACGAAACGCGCCTCGATGCGGGGCACCTCTTCGACGTCGTGACCGGAGTCGAGCACGCTTTCTTCGACTCGGCGGGATTCGGGATGAGCGCGCGTATCCTTTCGGAGCGCAATCACGATCGCGCCATCGTCGAAAAACTCGGCCCGCTGAAGGAGATCTATCGCGACCACCTCGTCTACGCGGGAGCCCTCGCGCGCGTTCTTCTCGAGTCCGTCGTGAAGAGCGAAGCGTTCACTGCCGAAGCGCTCATCGACGAAAAACCGTTCACCATGGAAGGGCTCACGGATCTCGTGATCAAGGCCACGCGCATCTATGCAGGCGCGTGGGTGCTCGATCGATCGTGCAAACACGACGATGGCGCGTTCGAGCTCGTACCGTTTCGCGGCAAGCTCGACTGGTCGAGCAAGGCGATCGTCGATCTCGAGGGAAATCCGATCACGGAAGAGATGCTCAACGCGATCGGTGTCGAACACTCGAAGCCGATTCGCGGATCCGCGTTTCGCCTGCGCTTCGATCGTCCGATGTTTCTGCAAATCGACGGCGAGGAGCTTCCCGCGACCTCCGAGGCGGTCATCACGATTACGCCACGCGCCATTCGCCTCGTCGTGCCGCCCGAAACTGAGCTTGAAAAATAGATAGATCGTCACTTTTGGGCGATCTGGCGCTCCGACAAATTTGGCCCGCCGCCGCCCTTTCCGTCATGGTCCGCGCTCATCAGGAGGACCACCATGGCACGTCGCAAAACCACCACGTCGAAGACCGAAAAGCCGAGCGCCAAACCTACGGCACTCCCGAGTCGTCGTCGTCGCCCCGCATCGGGCGTCTTTCAAACGTTCACCGCAGAAGAGCTCGCTACGGCCGTCGATGCCGAGTGGACGCGTCTCTCGGAAGAAGCCGACGAAGCTTGGTTCGTTCTTTCAGCCTGACTTCGTTCTCACGCCTCGAGAGACGACGATCAGCGGGCGTGTAGGTTCTGAACATTCCGACACGTAGTCGTCACTCAAACGTCACCGAATCGCGGAGACGTCGGGCCTACGCTTTTCACTCCAAGACGTCGGCGATACGTTTCATCGCAGGTTCGAGCTCAGCTTCCGCATGATAAAGACCAAAGCCGAAGCGCAATCGTCGACCGCGTACGTCTGTAACGATTTCCTTCGCGAGGAGTTTTTGGAAAGCGTCGTTGGCACCTTCGAATTCGAAGGTGAGAAAGCGGCCGCGTTCGCCACTGCTCTCCACGACGAGTCGCGCATCTCTCAAGACGCGTGGACCGCTGGCTTCGAGACGCTCCAAAAAGCGTCGCTGTAACGCGTGAGCGTGCGCGTGCACCGAGCTCACGTCGAGCTTCTCGCGTTCGAGCAGATCCATCACGCTAACGAAGCGATAGATCCCGGATGGATCGAAGGTGGCGCCCATGAACCGCGCGCCTCCCGCCGGATATGCAACGCGCGTATCACCCTTCACGGCAAGACTGTCGAAGGATGCGAACCAGCCCGTGTCGCGCGGGCGTTCCCCATAGCCGTCGGGCGCGTGAACGAACGCCGCGCCTTCACCGCTCATCGCGTATTTGTACGCGCCACTGAGGAAGAACGCGCGATTCGCAAGCAGCGAGAAGTCGATCGGGATCGCGTTGAACGAGTGATAACCATCGACGACCACGAACGTTTCACGAGGAACGCCTTCGAGGAGCCGCGCGAGATCGCGCACGACGAATCCGGAATTGAAAAACACTTCGCTCAAGAACACGAGATCGAAGGTGCTCTGATCGAGCGCCGATCGAAAACGCGTCGCGAAGGTCGCATGAGGTTCTGCGGCAACTCGGACGACCTCCACGAGATTGTCTTCGCTCAGGCGATCGATTTGACGGGAGAAAGAATGGAACTCGGCGTCGGTGGTCAGCACGCGAACGACGCGACCTTGAGGCAAGCAAGAGAGAATGCGGAGCACGAGCGCGTGCGTATTGGGCGCAAACGTCACCGTCCGCGCATTCGGAAGATTGAGCACGCGCGCAACATGCGCCTGAGCGCGCGGGAGCATCTCGCCGAAAACGCGATCCCATTTCTGATCTGCGAGAAACGTGGCGTCGTTCCATGCCTCGAGCTGTGCGTCGCGCGTCACGTCCGGCCAAGGATGATGGCTGTGCGCGGCGAAATGCATTCGCTCGGGCTTGGCACTCAAGAATGCACGAAAGAGATCGCGTCGATCCACGATGCGACCATCGCACAAAAAGACGAAAGCGGCATCTCGTGAGAGACGCCGCCTTCTAGCCCTCGAGATCTTGCCAGTCTCGAGGAACGCTTTTTTATCGAAGGGTCACTTCGACGAAGTGCGCTTGAGCTCGTCGACCGACTTGTCGAGATCGTCGAGCGAGCGGTCGATGTCGACCTTGGCTTGCGCCCAGCCTTCGTTCGTTGCGTCGTTCGTGAGCTTCGCCTTGGCTTGCGCGTTGTCACGTGCCTTCGTGTAGCCCGTCCATGCGCCGTCGAAGGAAGCCTTCTTCGGGGCCGAGAGCGACTTCGCCTTCGCGAGGTATTCGTTCGCAGAGATGTCGGCCTTGTTGAGGCGCTCCGTCGCTTTCGACGACGCGTTGCGACGGTCTTCCGCCATCTTCGTGTTCGCTTCGACGATCTTCTGATTGTCGTTCGTGAGCTCCTTCTGATGGTCGGCCGCCTTGTCGACGCGCTGGTCGACCTGCTTCTTGTCGAGCTTGTTTTGGTCCGTGCTCTGATCGCGGTTCACCTCGGCTTGCGTCACCTGGTACTCGCGCTGATCGGCGCTCTTCTCTTCGTGTGCTTCTTTGATCTCTTTGTTGGGATCACTTGCGCAAGCGGCGAGGCCGAGGCTGCTGACGGTGGCGAGCGTCATGAGGATACGTGCGGTGTTGAACATGAAGTTTTCTCCTAGGGTTGGGACCTCTCGACGAGATCGGTTCGTGGCACCCCGCTTCGCAATGGTCGTGCCACGAGGGCTCCCTCGATGAAACCATTGCGCAGGGAAGGCCAAGGGCCGCCGCTTCCGGACTTTTCCAGCCCTACGGTGCGAGTGCGCGTGGCGAAATGGTCAACGTGCGACGTGGCTGCGTCGGCGATCCGCTTCGGTTTGCGCGATGGGGTTGGCTGGGGCGGGCTCACGCGCGGGCGCGCGACGCTTCGGTTCGGGCACCATTCCTTCGCCTTCCGCACGCTGGAGCTCTTCGTCGAGACGCTGTGTGGTCGTCTTTTCGGGCGTTCGTTTCTGGGGAGGCACGCCGTGCTCTTGTTTCACGGCATGTCCGTGCACCTCGGGCTTGCGCGCTGCGAGCTTCGCGATGACGCGATTCTTCTTCGCGTTGCTTGCGGCTCGCGCAATGTCGCTCGCCTTGTTGCCGACGCGCGCCAATGCACGCGCTTTTGCGACGGGATCTCCCGGCGGGATCCGAAGCGGCGGATCTTGCGGATCGCCCGGCGGAATCGGCGCCTGCGGACGAATGGGATCGTTTTCGGGGTGATTCGGCTGCGGGCTCGGGGTTCCCGGCGGCACTTGTTGCATGCGATTCATCGTGGCCTCCTTTTGAGTAGAGTCGCTCTCGGTTCGACCCGAAGCGGGGATGTAGCGGTTGGTTCGCGAACAGCCGTCTGTCCGTAGAGACAACGAACTGCATGGCGCGTGCCGACGAGCTCTCCCCGCGCTGAACGAACCTGAACAGCGTCGGGAGACTGCGGCGATTTGCCTCACTCCCGCCGAAACCGTTGAAGCCGCTCCGTCGAACCGCAACGCCCCCAACACTCATCCGCACTTCACGGCACGAGCGGTGCAATGATCGAGAGACGGAGGTCTCTTGCCCGATTCATCACGTCTCGCTCTCATCGAATCACCGGACGTTCGTCCCTTTCTTCCGATGCTCTATGTCGCGTGGTCCGATGGGCACCTTGCGCCGCGCGAGATTGCTGCGGTTCGTAGGCACATCGCAGAAGAGCCGTGGCTGAAACCAGCGACGCGTATGGGGCTCGAGAAGTGGCTCGATGTCGACGATGCACCGACGAAAGCCGAGCTGCGCCATCTCCGCGCATACCTCGCAGAGATCGCACACACGCTTCCGAACGAAGCCCGCGTATCGCTGATCGCGCTCGGGATGGCACTCGTCGAAGATCGCGAAGACGACGACAAGGTGAAGGCGACGCTTGCCGAGCTCGAGTCGCTCCTCGATGCGCGTGTCGAAAGTCTTCCGCTCGACCTGCGCAGCGATGAATCACTCGCAGATTTGGCGGCGCATCACCCTTCGACATTCGACGTCAAGAACATGCAACGCTTCCTCGACGGACGTTATGCCTCGGTGCGGGAGCGCGTGCGCATGTTCCTCTCCGATCCCAAACGTCGCGCGACCTATGGCCTACCAAAAGATCGCCACCGCGAGATGGTGTCGGCTTGGCTGCGCGACTTTGCGTCGGTGGGACTCGGCAACTACGCGTATCCGAACGTCACGACCCAAGAGAAGGATCTAGGCGCCTTTCTCGCCGCATTCGAGACTTTGGCGATGGGAGATCTTTCGCTTCTCATCAAGGCGGGTGTGCAATTCGGC
>JAHFDV010000663.1 GCA_023248815.1 Myxococcales bacterium | reverse complement strand
GCGAGGCCATGCAAGAGCACCGCGTCACGGTCGGCAAAGAGACGCATCGTCTCGACGAGCCCTTCATCGTCCTCGCTACGCAGAACCCGCTCGAGAACGAAGGCACGTACCCCCTTCCTGAAGCGCAGCTCGACCGCTTCTTCTTCAAGCTCTTCGTCGCCTTCCCGGGGCGCGACGATCTCCATCGCATTCTCGATCTCACGACCAGCACCGACACCGCGCAGGTCGGCGCCGTGCTCGAAAAAGGCCGCCTCATCCAGATGCAAGAGCTCGTGCGCAAAGTTCCGGCTGCGCGGCACGTGCAAGATTACGCCGTGCGCGTGATTCAAGCGTCGCACCCCGACGGCCCGGACGCGCCCGACATGGTCACGCGCTACGTCCGCTACGGAGCTTCGCCACGTGGCGCCCAGGCGCTTCTGCTCGCGGCGAAGATCCGCGCGCTCTTCGAGGGACGGTTTTCGGCGAGCGTCGACGACGTGAAGGCGTCGGTTCTCCCCGCGCTCCGTCATCGCGTGCTTCTCAACTTCGAAGGTGAAGCGGAAGGCATTCGCTCGGACCAAGTGATCGAAGCCATCGTGAAGGGCGTGCCAGCGACGAAGGATGCGACCGCCAAGGACACTGGGGCCAAGGAAGGATCACGCGTTGGGGCTTCTTGATGCGCTGAAGTCTGGCGCACGCGCGTCGTTGCCTCCGCTCTTCGGCGGCGGAAAGAAGAAGGTCGTCGACGACGATCTCTTCGACGACGAGTTTCAGCGCAAGCTCGAGCACCTTGCTCTCGTGAGCCGCAAGGTGTTCGCGGGGCGCATGCGCGCCGAACGCCGCACGAAGAAGAGCGGAAGCGGCGTCGAGTTCGCCGATCACCGCGACTACCAGCCCGGCGACGACTTCCGCACGCTCGATTGGAACGTCTATCAACGCTTCGACCGCTTGCTCGTTCGGCTCTACGAAGAAGAGGAAGATCTCGCGATCTACGTCATCCTCGACGCCAGCGGCTCGATGGGATTCGACGAGCGCAAAAAGCTCCGTTACGGGAAAGTCGTCGCCGCAGCGCTCGCCTACGTCGGCCTCGCCAACCTCGATCGCGTCGCGATCGTCTCGACGAGCGACATCGTCGCCGGACGCATGCCCGAGACGCGCGGCAAATCGCGCATCTTCAAGGTCTTCCGCTTTCTCACGTCCGTCGAACCCAAAGGTCTCACCGATCTCGAGTCGGCCATGAAGACGTTCGTGGCGCAGAACAAGCGCCGCGGTCTCGCCGTGCTCATCAGCGATCTTTACGATCCCGAAGGCTTCGAGAAGGGCATCAACGTCCTCCGCTACGCCAAGTTCGAGCCGCTCGTGATTCACGTCGTCGACGAGAACGACGGCCGCCCGAAGCTCCAGGGAGACCTGCTTCTTTACGATTGCGAAACCGGCGACGAGCGCGAGGTCACCGTCACCGCGAAGGTGCTGGACCGCTTCGAAGAAGAGTACGTGTACTATCTCCGTAAAATCGAACGCTTCTGCAGCGGCAAGCAGGTCGGTTACGTGAAGGCCGACATCCGCATGCCCTTCGACGACCTCGTGCTGCGCATCTTCCGCCGTGGAGGCTTCCTTCGCTGATGGATCTGCTCGGGCTCACGTTTCCACAATTGATGGGTGTCTTCGGCCTCTTCGGCGCGATGACCGTGGGCCTCTACATCTTGAAGCTGCGGCGCCGGGTCGTCGCGGTTCCTTTCTCGCTCCTTTGGCAGCGGGTTCTCCGCGACAAAGAAGCGACGTCGCTCTTTTCGCAGCTGAAGCGCCTGCTTTCGCTCCTCCTGCAGTTGGCGCTCCTCTTCATGCTGGCCTTGGCCCTCGGCGATCCGCGTCCGAAGGCGCTCTTCAGCAAGGGGCGGCACATCGTTCTCCTCATCGACGCCAGCGCCTCGATGCAGGCGACGGACGTGACGCCGAATGCACTGACGAGCGGCGCGCGCGCCAAGGAGCATCCGGACAGGCTCGGCGTCGCGCTCGACGAAGCCGAGAAGATCATCCGCTCTCTCGGACCTTCGGATCGCTTGCTGGTGGCGCAAATGGACGCCGTCGTCACGCCGCTCGGTCCCATGTCGGACGACAAGAAGGCGCTCGAGCGCTCGCTCTTGTCGGTGACCGCCTCCGATTCACGCGCCGACTTCCCGCGCGCGCTCCGCTTCGCGATCGACACGCTTCGTGGAGACAGCGATGGAGAAGTCGTCGTCGTGTCCGACGGTAATCTCGGAGAGGCGCGCGATTCTTCGGGTGAAGTGAAGCTCGGCGAGCTCAAGCTCAGCTTCGTTCCCATCGGGAAAACAGGGCGCAACGTGAGCATTACCGAATTCTCGGTGCGCCGTTATCCGCTCGACAAGAACCGCTACGAGGTGATGTTCGAGGTCACGAATGCGGGCGACCGCGACGAGGATCTCGAGCTCACGCTTCTCGGCGACGGAAAGATCGTCGATCTCACGCGCCTGAAGCTGCGCCAAGGCGAACGCCTTCCACGCTTCTATCCGAACCTCTCGGGAGCAAGCCGCACTCTCGAGGCCAAGCTGACTCTCGCCAATGGCGAACACGATGATCTCGCCGTCGACGATCACGCCTATGCGCTCCTTCCCGAGCGGCATCGTCTCAAGGTCGAAGTCGTCAGCGACGGAAACACGTATCTCGAGGCAGCACTCCTCCTCGACGAATACCTCGATGTCGTCGAGCGCACCCCCGTCGAATACGCACAAGGGAAGGGCAAAGACGAGAAGGTGGATGCGATCATCTTCGACCGCGTCACGCCGCTGGAACCGCCGCGAACGCATGCGCTCTACA
>JAHFDV010000251.1 GCA_023248815.1 Myxococcales bacterium | reverse complement strand
GCACTTCGCGAGGACGCTGGTCGCTTCGAACGTGTTGTCCGCGCGCAGCTCGCCTTCGACGGTGACGCCGACGTCCATCGTCGGAATGTCACGGAAGGTATCGGGGACGACGCATTGCGGGTAGCGCACGGGGACCTGCACACCGTTCTTCTCGATCGTGAAGCGGTACTCGCAGGGCTTCTCTTGCTTCATCAAGGTGCCGTGCACGAGATTGCCTTCGGCGCGCACGGGTTTGCCTGCGAACTTCGCCTTGTCGGCGACCAATTGGTCGACGGGCTTCGAGTAGATCGCGTTGTCTTTCATGCCGCCGAGTGCGAGCGCCATGAGCCCCCCGCCAACCGCGACGATTCCGATGACGACCCAGAGGCCACGCTTTCCGCCGGACTCTTCTTCGCGTTGCCGCTCTTGCTTCGCGCGACGCGACGCGAGCGTTTGTCCGTCTTCGGAAGAGGCCGCGGGGACTTTGGGATCGCTCTCGCTCATCAGAGACCTAACGTACTCCGCCCTTCCCTTCGGATCGAGTTGCGAAACCTCTTTTACGAACACGCGCGTCATTTTCGGGAGGCGAACGCATGAGCAGAGGTCGCGCGGCCGATCGACGAAATAGGCCTTTTTCTTCGATCGGTGTAGGTCGATGTACTGCTGAACGAGGGGCCGTGATTCGAAAGCTCCGTTCGCGCGTGCTACTTAATTCAATAGCTTCGATGGATGTATTGACGGGTCCGGTCCTCGTGCTGAACAAGCACTTTACCCCCATTCAACTCACGACGACGCGGCGGGCCTTCGTTCTCCTCTACAGCGGAATCGCGCAGGCGATCGACGAGCAAGGCAATAGCTTCGACTTCGACGAGTGGCGGAAGGTCGACGTGCGCGCGAAAGACGACTTCCTCCCGATCGTCGGCGGGCAAATCCGCGTGCCACGCATCGTGCAGCTTCACCGCTACGACCGCCTACCGCGTTCTTCGATTCGCCTCACGCGCCGCAACTTGATGGTTCGCGACGAGTTCCAATGCCAGTACTGCATGCGCAAGCCCCCCGTCCGCGATCTCAATATCGATCACGTGATGCCGAAGTCGCGTGGGGGGAACGCCAGCTGGGAAAATCTCGTGACGGCTTGCCGTCACTGCAATCTCAAGAAGGCCTGGAAGACGCCCGAAGAGGCCAACATGCGCCTCAACCGCATTCCGCGACGTCCCAAGTGGTCGACCGCCGTCCAAATCCTCATGACTGCTGGCGGCCAGGTCTTCGAAGAGTGGGATCCCTTCCTCAAAGCCAGCTAGTTCCAGGGCGAGGCTAGATAGATCCACCGCGGAGCGCCTGACAGCGCGCGTTCGCTAGGCTACATTCGCGCGATGTCGTCTCCCTTCCTTCGCGTTTCATTGGCTTTTGGTCTCGCTGCCGTTTCGGCGTTTGCTTGTTCGTCGAGCGACAACAATCGCGTTGCACCCACGACGCAGGATGCGTCCTCCGATGCAAAAGCCGATGCAACCCACGTCGCGACCGATCACGGTCTCACGTTGAGCTCGTGCGACGAAGATCGCATCGAGAAGGACCAAGGCAACCTCGTCTATCGAACGATCGAGACGGCGGGAGGCTCGCGTAGCTTCCAGCTGCTTCGCCCCGAGAACGTGAAGTGCACGTTGAAGGCGCCGCTCGTCATTCTCGTGCACGGCGCGCTCCCCAAAGCGACCGTCACGAAAAATCCGGGCGACTACTTTGCGAATCTCCTCGGCTACCCCGACGACGCATCCGCCAATGGATACATCCTCGCAGCGCCGCACGGCCTCTCGGTCGACGGAGACTTTCTTCTCTCTGCCGACAAAGAGAATGACATGACGTTCATCAGTGACCTCATCGACGCGGTCACTCTCAAAGAGCCCGTCAATCCCAAGCGCGTCTACGTCGTCGGTTACGGCGAAGGTGGCGCGGTCGCTTTGAAAGCCGCGTGCGACTTTTCGTCGCGCGTCTCCGGTGTCGAATCGGTCGCCGGCGGTCTTCTCAAGTCGACGAAGGCGGCCTGCACTCCGAGCGAAAGCGTCTCGATCGCGTTAGCGTCTGGCTCTGGAGACAAGGTCATTTCACCGGACGGTGACGACAACTACGAGCCGTTCCAAGATGCATTCGACTTCTTGATCGGTGCGATGAAGTGCACGGACGACGAGACGAACACGACCGACGGCGACGCGAACATCACGACGCACGAGAAGTGCGACAACTCCGCGCAAATTCGGAAGCTCCAAGTCCCGAACGCTTCGCACGAAAAGATGACCGACTGGTTGCAGCCGCTCTACTCGGACTTCTTGAAGAAGCGCTTCAAGTCTTGACCGCTCACCGGCGGCTCGCCGTTCGCCGCCGTCACTTCGTCTCGAGTCCGTGGAGTATCCTTTGAATCGTTCGCTTCGTTCCTTCGCGTTTCTTGTTCCACTCGCGGTTCTCTCCGCATCTCAAGGCTGCGCTGAAAGTGAAGACGAGCCGGGCACTCCCGTCACGACGCACAAAGATTCCGGTTCGAAGGACACTTCGTCGCCTCCCATCGACGAAGACGGGAGCGACGAAGACGCCGGCACCGACGAGGGTGAAGACGACGCGGCAACGGATGCTCCGATCGCACCGAAGACGTGCGGTAACGCCGCCATCGACAAGAACGAAACCTGTGACGACGGAAACGGTGCGGCCGGAGACGGCTGTTCCGAAACGTGCGTAGTCGAGACCGGTTTCGTCTGCACGGGAGCGGGCGCTGCGAGCTGCGCCGCTGTCTGCGGCAACGCCGTCGTCGAATCGCGCGAAGCGTGTGATCTCGGTGCACTCGACGCCGGGCTCATCTCTCCGGGTTGTACGGCGACTTGCTCCCTCGCCGAAGGCTGGAGTTGCACGGGCACGAGTTGCGCCGCTCTTTGCGGCGACGGAAAGAAGCTCGGCGCGGAAGTTTGCGACGACGGCGCGTTCAACGGCGATCCGGGACGTTGCAACAAGACGTGCAGTGGCGCGGTCGCAGCCTCCTGCGGAGACGGCTTTTTGCAAGCGGGCGAAGGTTGCGACGACGGTGCGCTCAACGGCACTGCCGGAAAATGTGCCGCAGGGTGCCCTGTCGCGACGGCGTTGCTCCCCGCACAAAACGGAACGTTCGGAACGAATGCTCGCGGGTATTATTTCACGGCGCCGAAAGACTTCGTGATCACGACGATCGAGGTCCCGACGGATGCGAGCACGGGTTCGCAGTCGGTCGCGATCGTGCGGCTCACTGCCACGCCCGCCATTTATCCGGCATTTTCGAGCTCGTTTCAAACGCTCTACTACAGTGCCAATGCGGTCGAGACGGGGCCTATCCCCGTGAAGATTCCAATTTCGAAGAACGAGATCATCGGCGTCCTCGGAGTCCGGAACGACCAGAACTCTTACGGCAATGGTCCGCACGTCTCGAGCATTCTTGGCAGCGCGGTCACGTTCGCGCGCTTGGGGATGCAGTCTCCTCTTTCGACGACGAGCCCGAAGGAGCTCTGGACGGAGAGCGGCACCGACAAAGACATCTCCCGCGTCACTCTCGGCGTTGCGCTTCCGCAGTGCGGCGATGGCGTGAAAGTCGCGAGCGAGGCCTGCGACGACGGCAACTTCCGCGATGGCGACGGTTGCTCTTCTGCCTGCAAAGTCGAGTCTGGATTCAACTGCAGCAATGGAACTCTCACCGCGAGCACGTGCACGTCGACCTGCGGCGATACGGTTCGCACACCCAACGAAGGCTGCGACAACGGTTCGAACAACGGCAAAGCCGGTTTCTGCGATTCGCTCTGCATCGGTCTCGCGGCCCCCATGGGCACCGAAGCTTCGACCGCGGCCGGAAGCACGCGCGGCTTTTGGTTCATCGCACCGGGCGATTTTTCGATTCGTGGACTTCGCGTTCCGGCAACGGCGGGCACGGCTGCTCAGGCCGTCGAAGTCGTGAAGTTCTTCGCCGCGCCTCCTGCGGGCGGCGCCATCACGAACAACTTTCAATCCCTCACGTACGCGCGCGATGTCGTAGGGACCGGATTCATCAAGGTCAGCGTCGCGATCAAAGCGGGTGACATCATCGGCGTACTCGGAAGCCGCGGCACGGGCGTTGCGGCAGTGACTTCGATGAGTTCCGCACCGATCCCATCCATCGTCGGCAACAACCTCAATGTGACCTTGAATCCACTCGCCTCCGCGGGCCCCCTGGCGAGCGGCAACGCCTTCAACCTCACGGGTTCCGTCGCCGGTGCTACGGGTCGCGTCGAGCTCCTCGACACGTTCTGATCGGGCTTGCTCAGTCCGCTCGGCGGACGCCGACCACGAAGTATCCCGTGTCGCCGAAGCAGCTCGAGGGGATCCCGCGATGCTCTTCATAGGAGATCGCAACCTTGTGCCCTGCAAGCGCGTCGATCTGTTTCACGACCGTGTCGTCGGGAACGGTGAACGCGAACTTCTCGGCCGGTTGTCCTGGAAGATTGACCATCGCGAGGTCGCCTTCGTTCGTTTTGCACACCCAGCCACGCTTCGAGATCTTTTCGATGAAGCCCACGCGCTCGCCCGTCGAGTACGAAAGCTTCAGCGCGCTCCACGTGTAGAGCCACGTCCCCAAAGCTCCGAGAAGAACGACGCCAACGGCACCGCGAATGGCCAACTTGCGAAAACGTGCGGAATCCATGATTGAGGTGTCTCCGATCTCACGGTCCTAGGTCAAGGAATGGAAGCGACGATCGGAGTCGGCGCGCGTCCGTCACTTGACACGATCACCCACCTGTAGAATACGGGACGCGCAATCGGTGCTCGATGAGCTCACAAGCTCTTCGAGATTAAAAGGGAACCCGGCGAAATTCCGGGACTGCCCCGCAGCGGTAAAACGGTCACGAAATTCACCATAGAGCACTGAGGCGAAAGCCTTGGGAAGCGGTGAAGAGTAGGAAAAACGAAGTTCGCTTCGCCCATCCGTAAGTCCGAAGACCTGCCGAGTGTCCGTTTCGCCAAATGGCGTCTCGGGTCTGACGGGTCTTCGTGGGGAAGACGCGCGGAGCTAGAAAATAAGCCCTTTTCCGCTGTACGGGCGTCTTCTCGCATCTTCGCTCTTCACTCGCGACGTCTCCGTCTCTTCGGAGGAAGTAGCGATGTTCAAAATTGATTCGAGATGGTGCGTCGCTCTTGCGATGCTCGGGTGCGGCTTTGCCGCGTGCGACGACAACAACTCCAAACACAGCACAGAAGCGGTCGACGGCGGACAGACCGATGCACACCTCGCCTCCGATGCGTCGAGCTCCGACGATGCGGGCAACACTGGCGACGCACGAAGCACGGACGACGCGGGCAGCGACGATGCCGATGTCGTCGCAGATGCGAGCAGCGACGCTCGCGTCGATGCCGTGACGACGCTGGCGTGCACGGGAGGCGCCCCGCTTGCCATTACGGGCACCTATGTCGAAGCGAATGGAACGCAGCATTGGCTGAAGCGCACGGCGACCTCGGTGACGTATTCGCGCCTAGCGGGCGGCACGCCCAACAACGCGGCACCGCCCTCGCTCTGGAGCATCGTCCAGGTTTGCTCCGATCAAAAAGTCTTCGTCGCAAAATCTGAAACAGGAACATTTTCTCGCGTCGATTGGGTCGTCGATTCTACAGGTCTCTCGATCTGCGTCGCCGTCGACGGCGCCGAGAATGCGCTTGCCGCTCTCTCGGCTCCGGTGCCGACACCCGGAAGTGTCACGGGATGCAAAGGCGCCGCTTGGATCGCGCTCGCGAAGAAAGACGGTGGACTATGAAACGGAACAGCCAGCGCAAGATCGAGCGTCTCATGATGGCGCTCCTCGCGACGACCGCGCTCGGACTCGCGACGAGCGACGCACGCGCCGATGATTTCTCGGAGTACGCGACGAAGACCTCGTTCACGCTCACGCCTCCCCCGCGCACGGCGGGATACTTCACGCTCTATGGGACGTTCAGCGAATCGACCACCGCCGTCCTCGACGGGTACGAGCTCAAAGGACGACTCTTTGCGGTCGACGGCGATACCGTTTGGCTCCAGAAAAACTTCGGTTCGAGCGTCTGGGTGAAAATCGCGACGGTCGATGTCGGAATGGACCCGGCCTTTTTCGGGATCTCGCCCGATGGCACGAAGTTCGCGCTCGGAACGGGCTACTACAAGCCGCTCTACGTTGGCGCGACGAGCACGTTCAGCGTGGAGAGCCCGCCGAATCTCTCGACCGTGAGCGGCGTGAAGCGATTCGAGGCGACCTACTACGACGGCGTCTAGCGTGACAATCGCTACGTCTTTCTCGACGACGGCGCGTCTGCAGGAAGCCACATTTACGCGGTCGATACGGATCTCGCGAATCCCGAGACGGGCTTCATCGAGATCATTCCGGACATTCCCGGCGCCTCGTCGAGTCTCGCGTTCGACAAGTTTGGAAACTTCGTGACCGGCAACGGGTACACCTACGACGACACCGTTTCGAAGACGGGTGAGATCAAGATTTGGAAAAAGAGCGACATCGACTCGGTGCTCGCGGGTGGGAAGCCACTCGCTTACGTCACGACGGGAAATCGCCTTGCCGATTCGATCTTGAGCGCTTCGCCGCTCAGCTTCGATGCCGACAACAATCTCATCGTCGGTGGCGGTGACGCCTTCGGTGGAACCCACGACATCGGCTACGCGGCGCTCGTCAATGCAGCAGTGGTCTCACGCGTCCTTGCTGGCGGCGCTCCCGTCGACGAATCGAAGGCGAGCGAATTCACGCAGCTCGCCCCCGATCCCTGCATGAACGACGACGCAACGCGCGCCCTCTACGTTCCGTCGCTCAAGATGGTCGTCGTCTCGGCAAACCTCCAAACGACGCAGCCGAACTGCGCCTTCTACGACAACAGTGGGGATCCCGCCGCTGCGACCGTGAAGCTCTACTTCCCCAGCACGGCGCCCGACACCGACAAAGACGGCATCCCCGACGGCGCCGACAATGCGTACCTCACGCCCAACCCGGATCAAAAAGACTCGGACGGAGACGGCTTCGGTGACGTGGCCGATGTCGACTTCGACAACGACGGCGTCATCTCCGAGAAGGACTTCTCGCTCTTCCTCGAAGCGTTCGAATCCACGAAAGGCGATTCGAACTTCAACGTCTCTGCCGACTTCAATCACGACGACAAGGTCGACTTCGTAGACTTCGCGACGTTCAAGCAGCGCTGGGGAAAGTCAGCCCCCTTCTACTGATCGAGTACCGACAAGATCACGCGCGCGGCGAGTCCGCGCGTTCGTGAGATCGGCGGTGACGCTCGCAGGCGCTCGAATGGGCGAGATCCTGCGGCGCCCTCGCGCGCGCACAACACCAAACAACAGGTAATTTACATGCAATCATTTCAACGCCTCTCAGCACTATTTTCGGCTCTCACTCTCTCCGTCGCCGCCATGGGTTGCGGATCGGACGGTTCGGTTTCTGAAGGTGTGGGGTCGGATGATCCAAGCGCGAACGATGTCGCGCGCGCGCAAGCCGAGCTCATCGTTGGCACGCCGGGTCTCGCTTCGCAGGCGGCCCCGACTTCAGTTCCGTCGCCTGCGGCTGACGTTCACATTGGTGAGACGAGCGCGCGCATCGGCGGCGTATGGACGGCGCTCGCATCCCTTCCGGCCGTAACCTCTGCGTGGAGCTTCGCGCTCGGCGTCGGTGACACGGACAACAAGGCGCATCTTGGGTTCATGTTCACCGACGCAGCCTACAAAGCCTCGCTCGCGACGACGGGTGTTCTTTGGGATGGCGGCGGTGTCTATACGGGCGACAACGTCATTGCGCTCTATGGCTTCACGGGCACCGGCGCTTCGACGACCTGGTCGCCGCTTCAAGGGCGCTACTCGCCGCAGACGTATCGGTTCTCGGAGCTCCGCTACGACAACGGCAGCTCCTTCTACACGACGAACTACAACGCCTATGGCGGGCTCGTCTCCGTCATCAAAGACGGCGGCAAAGGCGTTTACGCGCTCACGCCGGCCTACGTGGGATCGCGCGCGCACAGCGTCGCCTTCAATGCACACGTGCTCTATGCGCTCGTCGCGCAGCAAACGGTGGGGCTCACGCTCTCGACGACACCCATCACGAGCTTCGGCAACTTGAGCAATCAGTGGGTCAACAAGGCGACGATCGAGACGGCCGCCTCCGGTGCAACGCTTCCCAAGCTCATCGACGCAGGGGGCAAGCTCGTCGGCGCGTATCTCGTCGGAGGCACCGCAAAGATTCGCGCGACGGCTTCGCCTTCTACGGTCACGACGGCCGCGAACTTCACGCAGATCGATACGTGCGCGAGCGCGACGCGGGTCGATGTCGCATATGCCGGCGGCTTTCTGTATCGCGGATGCATTTCTTCGGTGGGCGCCCTTTCGG
>JAHFDV010000662.1 GCA_023248815.1 Myxococcales bacterium | reverse complement strand
ACCCCGACGGCCCCCACAACTCCGAAACGCTGCTCGTCGACTCGCGCACTGGCGACCTCTTCCTCGTCACCAAAACGCGTTCGGGACAGAGCGCCGTCTACCAGTATCCGATGCCACAGCGGCCGAACGAGATGGTAACGCTCGTCAAAGTCGCCGACTTCAACGTGCCTACGGGCGGTGACGTTCAAATCACGGGAGGAGACATTCATCCCTGCGAAATGCGCGTGGTGCTCCGCACGTATGACCGTGGTTTCGAGCTCTCCGATCCGAACGCGCGATCCGTAGGCGATCTCTTTGCCACTACGCCTCACGAGGTTGCCCTGCCCTTCGACGAACAAGGCGAAGCATTCATCTACACCGCCGACGGACACGGACTATTTACGTCATCGGAATCTCCCAACGGAACCTCACCGCCGTTACGCCGAGCCGCCTGCAACGACTAATCGCGCTGCGAGTAGCTCCTAGCGTCAACCAGCGAACGACTGATCGCAAAAACGAACAATGCGATCGAACGGTCAGATCACGTGCCGAAGAAGCGGCGATCGCAGCCTTCGCTCAACGAGGCTGCGAATCGGCGCTGGCGACTAAGAGCGTTCAACCCCCGCGAACGACTGTTCGCAAAAACAAACACTGCGATTGAACGCTCAGATCACGTGCCGAAGAAGCGGCGATCGCAGCCCTCGCCCAACGAGGCTGCGCATCGGCGCGTGCTCCTACGAGCGTTCAATCGGGAAGCCTTCGCCTTCCCAGGCCAAAAGGCCGCCTTCGAGAAAGGCGCTCGGGATTTCTTGCTCGACGAGGCGGAGAGCGACTTCTTTCGATTTGTCGCCAGAGCGACAGTAGAGGACGGGCAAGCTTCCGAGCATCATGAGCTCCGCGATGCGGCCTTCGATCTCTTCGAGCGCCATGTGCTTTGCACCGGGAAGATGCGCGCGATCGTAGGAGGCCTTGTCACGCGTATCGACGGCGACGACGCGTCCGGCGGTGATGAGCTGACGGAGCTCGTGCGCTTTCAACGCTCCCTCGGAACGGGGCAGATGCGGCTCGACCATCGTGTTGAGCTGCTTTTTACCGAGCGGGCCAACCTGCGCATCGACCGGCTGACCTTCGACCCACAGCATGAACGTTGGAACTTGCTGCACGCGTAGCTGCTGAACGAGCGCGCGAGACTTGTCGACGTCGATCTTCGCCGCCACGAGCTTGCCCTTGTGATCGGCGAGGAGCGAGCTCACTTCCCCGAGAATCTTTTGCGACGAAGCGCTGCGCGCCGAAGTGAAGACGAGGAGGACGGGCAACTCGTTGCGGAGAACGGCCGCTTCGAAGTCACGTTCGGTCACTTCCGGAATGTCGGCGCCTGCGTTCGCAGAGGGTGCATTCGTGCTGCCGTTACCGCCAAAACCGATGAGCGCCATGCGCGCTAGCCTATCATCTTTCGCGTGGTCGGCTGAGACCGAAGAGACGCGGAGGAGCCTCGGGAACGCCGAAACGGAGCGAAAGCACGACGAGTGCGAGAGCAACCGTGACCGATGCGACGATGCGAACTGCATTCGTATTGCCGAGAGCATCTGCGAGGATCGCGCCCCACGTCAGCTTTCGTTCGAGGCCGACGCCGAGAAGCGACGCAATCGTCTCTGCGAGCAGGCACGGAAGCAGCCCCGCGAATGCGATCGATCGAATCGTCGCGAAGAGGTGTGGCCAAAGCTCGCGACGGAAGAGGTCGAGCTTCGACGCGCCGAGAGCAGCGCCTGCGAGAACGAAATCCGTAGCGCGAAGGCGTTGCGCTTCCGTGCGGACGATGCGCGCCGCATCCGGAACGCGCGTGAGCAAGATCGCGAGACCCAGCGTCCAGAGATTGGCGTGACCGATGACGCCCTGCACCACGAGGACGGCGAGAAACGTCGGAAACGCCGAGAGCCCTTCTGCGAGTCGCGCCGAAACGAGGTCGACGATGCGTGCGCCGAGGCCCGCAAAGACTCCGATGATCGACCCGACGAACGCTATCAAGAGCGACATCACGCCCGCGAATCCGAGCGTCGGCAAGATTCCCGCGAAGAGACGACGAAGAACGTCACGGCCTTCGCTGTCGAGACCGAGAAGATGAATTCCTTGCGTGCTCGGCTCGCCCGGTCCGAGGGCGAGGCCGATGAGTCCGGACAAAAGCCAAACGCCGGCAAGGATGCCGGCGTTCGAACGAATGAGAGTGCGGAAACTCATGGTGTGAGTTTCACCAGATTCTCTCAGGCGTAAAGGTCTTGCGAGCCCTTCTTGTTCTTCTTCTTGTCGGCCTTCTTGCCGTTACCGTTCGCGACCTTGCCATTGGAGGGCTTGCCGTTCGCGACCTTCGCATCGCCGTTCGTGGCGTTGGCGATGAGCGTGCCCTTCACTTTGCCGCCGAGAAGATCCGACGCCATCTTCTGTGCGCGCGTCGTCTTCTCCCAGGAGAAGCCGCTGCGGCCGAAGTGACCGTACGCCGCCGTGGGGCGGTAGACGGGGCGAAGTAGGTCGAGCTCGGTGATGAGTGCCTTGGGGCGCATGTCGAAGTTTTCGAGCACGTAGCGCTCGAGCTTCTCGTCACTGATCTTGCCCGTGCCGAACGTGTTGACGTTGACACCGACGGGCTTTGCGACGCCGATCGCGTAGGCGATCTGGACTTCGCAACGCGTCGCGAGCTTCGCGGCAACGATGTTCTTCGCGACGTAGCGCGCGTAATAGCAGGCCGAACGGTCGACCTTCGACGGGTCTTTGCCGCTGAACGCGCCGCCGCCGTGACGGCCCATGCCGCCGTACGTGTCGACGATGATTTTACGACCCGTGAGG
>JAHFDV010000250.1 GCA_023248815.1 Myxococcales bacterium | reverse complement strand
CGCTTGTCGCCACGGGTCGTGAAGAAGCGATCGAACACGCGGCCGAGCGACTCCTCGGGGATGCCGGGGCCTTGATCGCTTACCGCGAGCGCTAGGCGGTCCGCTTCCACGCGTGCGTAGAGGCCAATGCTTCCGCCGATAGGCGTGAATGAATCGGCGTTTTCAAGCAGCTCGCGAAGTGCTTTCGAGATGCGTGTTTCGACGGCTTCGAAAACGACTTCGTCCGCCGAAGCGTCGATGACGACGTCTACTTTCGCGGAGAGCCCCGCGGTTAGCGATTCATTCTGGAGAAGCGAGCGCGCCGTGAGACGTGTTCGCGCTTCGTCCGGCAGCCCCGCTTCGACGCGCGCGAGGTCGAGGTACTGACTCACCACCGCATCCATCTTCTTCGACGATTCGAGAAGAATGTTCGAGAGGCGCAACGCACGTGCATCCGCTTCGCCTTGTGAGACGAGAAGCTCGCTTGCAGACCGAACCGCGGCGATCGGACTCTTGAGCTCGTGCACGAGATCGGAAAGGGCCGCAGAATGTGCGGTTCGTTCTTCTCGCAACGAGAGCAAGAGACGATTGAATGCTTGACTGAGCTCGCCTACTTCGTCGTCTCCTTCGGGAAGATCGGGCTTGGCATTTTGTGAGCCTGCTTTTTCGAGTGCTTCGTGCCGAAGGGTTTCGATCGGACCCATCAAGCGACGCGAAAGATAAGCCGCGAGGAGAAGAGCGAGTGGCACGGTGACGAATGCGATGCGCAGTAGGTGACCGCGGAGCGCATAAACCGCCGCGACCGCGCGAAGCGACGTCTTCTCGGCATGAAGTACGACGCGAGCGCCGCCGAAGATGGTCTCGCCCGCAGCACCGCACGCGACGAGCTCGTCGAGCTGACACTCGGCCGCCACACCA
This sequence comes from Myxococcales bacterium, assembly GCA_023248815.1. GTDB lineage: Bacteria > Myxococcota_A > Polyangia > Polyangiales > Polyangiaceae > JAHFDV01. The sequence continues at coordinate 7,486 of JAHFDV010000250.1, read as the reverse complement.
TCACGAGTGACCGGCACGAGGCCCAGCTCGTTCGCTGGCAACGCGCTCGAAGGATGAGAGAATGCGGTCCCCACTGGCTTGGCAGGCTGTACCTCTCGGCCGAGAATCGCTCGCACTTCCTGACGATCGATCACGGCTCCACGCGCGGCATCCAACCGGGCCGCCTCCTCGGGAGACACGGCTCCGAAGAAGAATCGCTCGACGGGATGAAACCCGTACTCGCTCGTGTCGTGAGCCGTTTCGAACAGCGTTTTGCCCGACGAATCGAGAATGCGAATGCGCGCCCCCCTCCCGATAGCGATCGCATCGATCGTTTTCTTGGCGGAGTCGAGCGAGGACGCGCCTTCGATGGCTTCGCGTACTTCGAGGACCGCACTGATCGTCGCTTGGCGCATCGTCGACGGAACGGGCCGCTCGATCTGGCTCCAAAGCGAGACCAACGTGAGCGGGAGAAGTGCGCCGAGGACGACGGCGAGAAAAATCCGGAAGCGAAGACGATATCGCCCGCGCCCCGAAGGTCGCCTCACTCGCGCCATCGATAGCCTGCACCGACGACGGTCTCCAAGAGATCGCATTCGGGCTCGACCGATTGGAGCTTTCTGCGAATGCGGCTCACGTACGTATCGATGATGCGATCGCCGACGAAGGAGTCGTCTCCGCGTACTTGTTCGAGAAGGCGCGCACGTGAAATGACGATGCCCGGCCGCGTGACCAACGTTTCCAGGAGGCGAAACTCGCTCACGGTCGCTTCGAGTCGGGTGTCGGCGTAGGAAATCTGGAGGCGGTCGCGATCGAGCGTGAGTTTTCCGCGGCGGAGAAGGTTTGCGGAGCCAGGAGGCGAGGCGTCGACGGTCGACCTTCGCAAGAGGGCATCGACGCGTGCGAGAAGAACGCGCATGCTGAAGGGCTTCGCGACGTAGTCATCGGCACCGAGATCCAGCCCCAGAGCCTCGTCGAGCTCGTTGTCTCGCGAGGTGAGGATGATGATGGGGAGCGTTCGGCCTTTCGCTCGGAGTTGGCGCGTGAGCGAGAAGCCGTCCACGTGCGGCATGCTCACGTCGCTGATGACGAGGTCGATCTTCGTGGCGAGAGAACCGTCTTCACCGATCCTGGCGAGCGCGATCTTTCCGTCGGGTGCCTTCGTGACGACGTGCCCGCGATCGAGAAGCGCCAGCTCGAGCGCTAGAAGAAGAGCTTCGTCGTCATCGGCGATGAGAATGCTCGCCATGCGTCAATCGTCATCGAAGGGCCAAACCGTCGTCTTCACGAGATCGGGAATGACGCTCTGCACTTTCTCGCCGATGTCGCGGAAGGTACCGACGACCACCACTTTGAGATCGTCCGTCGAAATGCGGTCCTTCACGGCTTGATTCGCCGATTCGAGGGTGACGGCATTCACGTTCTTCCTGAAGTCCGTGAAGTAGCCTTCCGGAAGGCCCAGCAACGTCGCGTCCATGAACTGCTGCATGCGCTTCTGCGCGGTGTCGATGTCGAATGCGTGAGAACGCACGAGGTACTGGCGAATGAACGCGAGCTCCTTCGCGGATATTCCCTTTTCACGGAAGGTGTTGAGCAAGCCGAGCTCGAGGGCAATGCAGGGCGCCGTGTCTTGCGCTGCGGGAAACGCCCACATCGCGAAATCCTGACGAATACAATCGACGCCGAGGCGAGACGAGGCACCGTAGCTCCAGCCCCGCTTCGAGCGGATTTCACGCATCATGCGCGAGGTGAACGTGCCCCCGAAGATCGCGTTGGCGACGAGGAGCGGGAAGTGGTCGGGATCGTCGGCGCGACTTCCGAGGCCGCCGATGAGGATCTGTGACTGCGAACGCTCGGGCTTGTCGACGAAAACGAGATGGCGCCCCTTTTGAAGCGTCGGCTCGGGGATCGAGCGCACGGCCGGTTCTTTGGGCTTCGGAAGCGCTTTGACGATGCGCTCTCCGAGGTCTCGCGCTTCCTTCTCGTCGAGGTCTCCGGAGAACGCGAGCACGAGGTTCTTCACGCATGCCTTCTGCTCGTAGGCGTCGCGCAAGCCGTCGCGAGAAAGTCGCTCGATCGATGCACGCGTCGTGCGGCGACCAAAGGGGTGGAGCGCGAAGACGCTGCGACGGAACGCTCGCTGGACGAGTGATCGATCGTTGTCGCGGCCTTCGATGATCTCGGCGACCGTGTCGCGTCGGAGACGTTCGAACTCGTCTTCGGAGAACGCCGGCTCCGAGAGGAGTGTCGTCAGAAGATCCGTGAAGGGTTGCAGGTTACGTCGGAGGACCTGCGCGTGAATCGAAGAAAAGGACGAGGCGATGTCGAGCGCCATCTCTGCGCCGAGGCGATCGATCGAGGCCTCGATGTCGCCCGCCGTCAGCTTGCCAGCGCCGCGTCGAAGCATGCGCATCGCACTGCGAAAGAGACCCTCTTGACCGTCCGGATCATTGGCGGAGCCGACCGCAAAGCCGATCGAAATGTTCACGACCGGGAGCTCGCGTGCGGGCTCGACGTAAACTTTGGTGCCCGAAGAAAGAGTGAGAATGGAGGCGCTCATGCTGCACCGTCCGCAACGCTCACCGCGGAACTCGAAGTACCACTCGCGAGCTCAGGATCTTCGACTTCTGAAGCATCTTCCGCGCTCGGTTCGACGATGACGATGGTGCGAGCCTCTTTGCGAAGATAGCGGCGTGCGGCGATGCGCAGGTCGCTCGGCGTGAGCCGCTGCATCTGCTCGAGCTTGCGGAACGGCGCGTCGACTTGACCGACGAGCACTTCGTAGAGACCAATCTGCTCGGCTTTACCCGACATCGTCTCCAACGTTTGAACGAGGGAAAGCTCGACACGGGCCACGGCGCGCTCGAGCTCCTCCTGCGTCACGCAGTCGACGAGAACCTTCTCGAGCTCTTCGTCGATCGCCGAAAGAAGCTTCTCCGCGCCGACATCCGTCCGTCCCGTGAGGGAGATCTCGTAGAGGCCAGGATGTTTGAAGGCCGATACCCATCCACGAAGATCGCTCACGAGCTCGTCCCGAATGAAGAGGGAACGAAATGCGCGAGACGCTCGACCGCCCAGCAAGATCTCGTTCAATACGACCAAGGTCGCGTGATCGGCATCCCCGAGAGCTGGGCCGCGGTAGCCGACGATGACCTTGATCGCGGGCGTGGGCTTACGGAGGACGACGCGACGCTCGCTCATTTGCGGAGCGTCTGGCGTGATGTCTTCGGGCGGAATCTCCGCGCGAGGAATCGCTCCGTAGGCGCCCAGAATCGACTTCAAAACGGCGCGCACGTTGATGTCGCCGACGATGACGATGAACGCGTTGTTGGGCGCGTAGAACGTCTTGTAGAACGCTTCGCAGTCACTCGGCGTGAATGCCTGGATGTCACGCATCCAACCGATGGTGGGCCAGCGATACGGGTGGTCGGTGAAGGCCGTCTTGTAGAGGAGCTCCGATGCGGAACCGTCGACATCGTCTTCGACCACATAGCGGCGCTCGTTTGCGACGACTTCCTTCTCGCTCGCGACTTGTGGCTCGCGGAGGACGAGCCTCTGCATGCGATCGGCTTCCATCTTGATGACGAGCGGCAAGCGATCCGAAGTGACCGACTCGTAATAGTGCGTGTAGTCGACGGAGGTTCCGGCGTTCGTGTCCGCTCCGCTCGCCTCGAGCTTGCGGTCGAACTCACCGGCCTTCAGCGTCTCGGTCTCGTTGAACATGAGGTGCTCGAAGAGATGTGCGAGCCCCGTCTTGCCTTCTTGCTCATGACGAGAGCCGACGCGAAACCAGGTTTGAAAATTGACGACGGGTGCCGAGTCGTCGGGGAGGATCAATACTTCGAGCCCGTTTTTCAGGCGAAAGCGCGCGATCTTCCATTTGCCGAAGTCGGTGAGGCCAACGAGCTCGATGTTTCCCGCGTCCTTGTTCGAGAGCTCTTCGGCAATTTTCTTGTACGCGCTGTCTTTCATCGGTCGCCCTTCTCTCAGAATGCCGAAGCGTCGATCGCTTCGAAAAAATTACCGTTCCAGAAGCCCACGAAGGGGCCACACACTTCCAGCAACATCGACTCGCCACGCAGGACCGCGCGATGAAGCGATGCGCGTTCGTCGCTCGCGCCGGTGCGGAGATACGTGACGCTTCCGCTCGGCTCGAGCCGCAGTGTACCGCCGTCGGTCGCGAAGAAGATGTCTTGACCGAAGCCGAGCACGGAGTGGAGCACGCGCTGAAATCCGCCTTCGTCGAGCGCCTCTTCTGCGTTGCGGTTCCAACGCACGCGTTCTGCCGTCTTCTCGGTGATGTGGAGGAGATGTCCTGATCGCGAAAGCACGAGCGCGTCGTCGTGCGTGCCGTCGAACGCGACCAAGTCACGAAGCTCGATCGCGACGGAGGTCTTCCATCGCCCAGAACGGAAGTCCGCGATGTAAGCGGCGTCTTGGCCTTGGCGGAGAATCGTCAATCGACGTCGTGCACCCGCGACATCGCGAATTTCTTCACCCGTTCCGAGCGGTGGCGCGAGCTCGACGGGCGCGATGCCATCGTCTGCGGTGAAGAGCACCCCTTGAGCGCCCCAAATGAACGCATGCGAAGTCGTCGTTGCGAGGCCGGCCCAAGGGGCTCCAGGCTTGGGAAATGGGAGGGAGATCGTTTCGCGCTTTCCTTCGTGCAAACGAAGGACGAGATCTTCTTCGAGAAGAACCCAGAGCGCGCCGTCTTGAGAGGTTGCGAGTGCCCGTGCAGGTCCCGGAAGCTGAATCTCTTCTTCGACGCTCGACATCGTGCCGCGCAAGAGAATCGCGGCTCCCGCACGAGTCGGTCGCGCGAGAAAAAAGAGGCCGTCCTCGTTTGCGGTCGCGCTGATGAACGTGTGTTGTTGCGCGAACGGCGTCGCTTTGGGGGCCGCCGATCGGCGCACGGAGATTCGTTCGATCACGCGGAGGTCCCGCGCGCGATCGGCCTTGGCGACGATCATCCTCGTCTTCGAGTCACGAGAGCCCGCGCTCCCGAAGAAGTCTTCGTCGCGAAAACCACGGAGCCAACGGAACGTGTCTTCGGTAGGAAGACGAAACACGCGCTCTCCGACCGTGCACTCGATGCGCATCGTCGCGACATGGAGGACGATCTTCGCGGTCATGTGCGGCAGATAGCCCGACTGCTCGAAGCGCCTCGCAAGGAGTGACAGGAGCGCGTCCGCGTCTTGTGTCTCCAACACGGCACGAAGTGAGTGTTCGAAGGTGAATCCGAGATCGACCAAGAGGCGGCGCAGCGATTGCGGAATGTCCGACGAGGCGCGCACGAAGCTCTCGAGCGCGACCACCATGTCGTCGAGCCATTCGCCGAAGCTTGCCGCCACGAACTCCGTTGCGTTGCCGACGATCGCGACGACGCCGAGCTCTCCGCGGTCTCCGGCGATTCTCGTGTCGAAGCAGAGCGTCTTGTCGTCGCCCTGTCCGAAGGGGAAGAAGCGCTCCGTGTCGATCCCGTGCTCCTGGAGGGCTCGAATCGCGCTGCGAATCGCCTGCGTCGGGAGAATCTCGCCACTTGGCCCCGAAAAGACGGCACGAGAAGCGATGGACTCGTAGCTGGGCGGTAGGGGATAGGCCGCTTTCAGCTCGTTGAGCTCCGCTTGGGGAATTCCCCTCGAGACGGGGTGATCGAGCAGGGCGAGGGAGCGCTCGACGAGGGTGATGGCATTTCGTGCGACGCGAACGACATCGACACCCGCGGGACTCGTGCGGGGGGGACGGCGTTTTTTTGTCGTGCGTCGAAGGGTCAATGCCCGCGAAAGGGTATCCGGAAAACTTTGGCCCCGGAAGCTAAAGCCGCCCGATTTTCGCGCGGTTAGCCCCGTGGAGTGCGGTTTTGAAAGCTTTACGGAGCAAGGGCAACGAGATGCGCCTCGAGATGGGCGCGAATGTCGTCGGGCATGAAAATTCCTTGGAGCCGCACGAGGTCGCTGACGACGCAGGTGTGAAAGCCCTCGGCCACGATCTCGGCTTCGCCCTTGCGGCGCATGCTGTAGTGAAGGACGACCGACTTGTTCCCGAGCTTCGTGATGTCGACGGTGATCGAAGCCGTCTCGCCGTAACGAAGAGGTGAGCGATAGTCGATGTCGAAGTGGACCGCGGGAAAGCCGATCTTCCGCACCAGCACGAGGTGCGAGTAGCCACCTTCGATTGCGCCGAAAAACGCCTCCATCGCCTCGTGGCAGAAATTGAGAAAGCGCGCGAAGAAGACGACTCCCGCCACGTCGACGTCTTCGAAGCGCACGGGGCGCTCGAAGACGAAGGCGTCTTTCACGAGTCTTTCTTTCGGCCGCCAAGAACGGCGAGCTTCAAGTAGCTGAGCTGGCTTCTCGCCGCCTGTTTCGCGACCTCGAACTTCGAAACGCCGCCGCTCTTCGATTCGCGATCGGCGAGCTCGCCGGCCTCATAGAGCTCGCGCGTCTTGGCGCGCTGGAGCTTGCCGCTGGACGTCTTGGGCAGTGTTCCTGGAGGAAGGCCAATCGCATCGTCGAGCGTGAGGCTCATGCCCTCTTGCACGGCTTTGCGAATCTCTTGAGACATCGCCGCGATGCGATCTTTCGTGAACTCTTGCTGCGTCTCGAACGCAACGACGACGCGCTCGCGATCGGCTTCTTTTCCAGACGGATCACGCGCTCCGAAGGCGATGACGTTGCCTTTGCGCACGCCCTCGACCTTGCTCGCCTCCCACTCCATGTCTTGCGGGTAGTAGTTGCGACCGTTGACGATGATGAGCTCTTTCGAGCGACCGCAGATGTAGAGATTCTTGTCGTAGAGAAATCCGAGATCGCCCGTGCGCAAAAAGCCGCCCGCGAAAGCCTCCGCCGTCTTCTCGGCGTCTTGCCAATAGCCGCTCGTGATGCTCGGGCCTTGAACGCGAATCTCGCCGACCGTTCCGTCGGGGAGCGGTTTCTCGCTGGTCGTATCCGTCGGCTCGAAGATATTGATGCGGTGACCTTCGAACACTTTGCCGCATGAAACGAGGCGAACTGCGCCCTCGGCGCTCTCGTCGGCCGTCACGACTTTGCTTTCGGACCAGAGCTTGTCGCCGTCGAGGCTGAGCGTTTGGAGGCCACGATTGATCTCGGTGAACGAGATCGCCAGCGTGGCTTCGGCCATTCCATAGGAGGGGAGGAGCGCTTCTTTGCGGAAGCCGACCTTCTCGAAGGTCTTTGCGAAGTTTTCGAGCGTCTCTGGGCGAATCGGCTCGGCGCCACATCCCGCGACACGCCAGGTCGAAAGATCGATGCCTTCGAGATCTTTTTCACGGATGCGCTTCACGGCGAGCGCGTACGCAAAGTTGGGAGCGAACGTCATCGTTCCCTTGTGACGCGTGATCGCTTGGAACCACGAAATCGGGCGCTTCAAGAAGAGAAGCGGCGGCAAAAATACGATGGAGAGCTGATGGACGAGCGGGGCCATCACGAAGCCGATGAGGCCCATGTCGTGATAGAGCGGTAGCCAAGAGACGCCCATGTCGACT
>JAHFDV010000661.1 GCA_023248815.1 Myxococcales bacterium | reverse complement strand
ACCCGTCGCCGCGTCGGCTTGTTCCAGGGAGGTCGCCGTCGCGTCCGACGTTTCAGCCTCGGGCGAGTTGCCGCAATTCTCGAGCGACCGCATCGATTCGGTGACGATGAAGATCACGCTTCGCCTTTTCGGAGGGGTGAAGCTCGCGACGACGTTCGGCGATCGCCGCCCCGGATGCAGCTTTTGGAGCTCGGGATCTTTCTTCAGGTGCGCATTCGCGAGACGACCCATCGCCGAGAGATAGAGCGTGTCCGGCGTGCGACCCTGATCGCCGCCGAGCCTACCCGGGACGAACACGGCGAGGCCGAGTGCACCCACCGCGATCGGCATCGCCCAGCGCACCGAGCTTTTGCGTGGAGGCGCGCGCCGCGCGAGAATCAGTGGAACGAGCAACGCTGCGAGCACGGGAGGGAACACGTTCGCGGCGAAGCTTCCGCGATCACTCCAGAGCTGCTGACCCACCGAGGGCAGCATCGACGTGCCGACGATGACGGATTGGTGATCGAGGTAAACGTTGTATTTGCTGAACGTGTAGAACTGGGCGCCGATCGCGAGGGTCGCGATGAAGAGCAGCGCGAAGTGCGCGAAGTACCGCACGAAACCGCGACGACGACTCGCGACGACGATGAGCGACGAATAGAGCGCAAGGCTCACGAGGACCGTGAGCACGTAGAACGCTCGATACCGCGCGCCCAGGGAGAGCAGATGGTGATGGCGCCTTACGATATCGACGCCAGTGACCACGACAGGAGCCGCGAAAAGGAGCACCCGTGCCCCTCCGCGAATCAGTTTTACGAGCCTCCGCCGCGGAATCACCGACCCCAGCGATTACAAGCGAATCCGCGGAATTGCAAAGGCTGTGAGCGTTCGACGGACGACGTCAGAGCGCAGGAAGGACCGCTTCAGAATCCACTTTCGCGCGAAACGCTCCACCATTCATTGCATCATGCGTATAATCGTATATATGTATGGGAGTGGATCTAACGGGCTCTCGCTGGGACCTCTACCGCGCTCTCTCCGAGCCGGTGCGGCTCCGTCTCTTGGCACTCGGTGCCGAAGAAGAGCTTTCCATCGGTGAGCTTGCCGAGCTGACGGGCGAAAGCCAACCCAACGTGTCGCGCCATGTCGCCGCGTTGAAGCAAGCCGGTCTTCTTTCGCTGCGCAAAGAGGGGACGAGATCCTTCATTCGCTTGATGAACGGCGTTTCGGAAGACGCTGTCGTCGCCGATGCGATCAAGAGCGGTCATGGACTCTGCGAGAAAGACGGCTCGCTGAAGCGCCTCGGAGACATCCTCGAAGTGCGCGACCGCGTTGCGCGCGATTACTTCGCCGACGCCGGCAAGAAGAACAGCTCGGCCAAGGGCGCTCCTTCGGAATACCGCGCGTATCTCTCCCTCGTGGCTTCGCTTCTTCCGCGGCGTGCGCTCGCGGTCGACATCGGCACGGGCGACGGAAGCTTGCTGGACATCGTGGCCCCCATGTTCGACCACGTCATCGCGGTGGACAGGTCAGAGGCGCAGCTCGCCTTTGCCAAAGAGCGCGTGCGCTCGCGTGGATACAAGAACGTGGAGCTCGTTTGCAGTGAGCTCCGCGGAGAAAAGCTCCGCAGCAAAGTTGGTCAGGGCGCAGACGTCGTCTTTGCGGTACGCGTCCTTCATCATGCGCCGAGCCCGCAGGCCGTTCTCAACGAGCTCGCAGCGCTCGTTCGTCCCGGCGGCTCCGTGCTCGTGCTCGACTACGCGCCGCACGAAGACGAGGCGATGCGCGAAGCCGCGGATCTCTGGCTCGGCTTCGAACCGGGACTTCTCAAGAAGTTCACGAAGGCGGCCGGCTTCGAGTCGTGCGATGTCACGCCCATCCCGAGCACGTTTCGTGGCGAAGGCCCCGACGCACACCTTCCCTGGCAAGCGCTCATCGCAAGAAAAGCTTCATCGAAAAACAGCAAGTAGTCCCAAATCACCGACGCTCTTCGTGTTCGCAAACTCGCGGCACTTCGAACGTCAGCAACAACAGAAACGAGAAACGCATCATGGCTGACAAACAAAACTTCAAGGTCAAAGACATCTCCCTCGCCGAGTGGGGACGCAAGGAAATCGAAATCGCCGAGAGCGAGATGCCGGGCCTCATGGCGCTCCGCAAGGAGCACGGCGCATCGAAGCCCTTGAAGGGCGCGCGCATCGCGGGCTGCCTCCACATGACGACGCAGACGGCCGTCCTCATCGAGACGCTCACGGCGCTCGGTGCAGAAGTGACCTGGACCACCTGCAACATCTTCTCGACGCAAGACCAAGCCGCCGCGGCGATCGCCGTCACCGGCGTTCCTGTGTTCGCGTGGAAGGGCATGACCGAGCCCGAGTACGAAGAAGCGATCGAGATGCAGCTCGGCGCATTCAAAGACGGCAAGGCGCCGAACATGATCCTCGACGACGGTGGCGATCTCACGAAGATCATCCACGACCGTCACCCGGGCATGTTCTCGGGCAACGACGCGATCCGCGGCATCTCGGAAGAGACGACCACGGGCGTTCACCGCCTCTACGACATGGCGAAGCAGGGCACGCTCAAGTGCCCCGCGATCAACGTCAACGACTCCGTCACGAAGTCGAAGTTCGACAACCTCTACGGTTGCCGTGAGTCCCTCGGCGACGGCTTGAAGCGCGCCACGGGCGTCATGTTCGCCGGCAAGGTTGCCGTCGTTGCCGGATTCGGCGACGTCGGGAAGGGCTGCGCGCAGTCACTTCGCGGTCTTGGCGCACGCGTTCTCATCACCGAAATCGACCCCATCTGCGCGCTTCAAGCGGCGATGGAAGGTTACGAAGTCACGACGATGG
>JAHFDV010000036.1 GCA_023248815.1 Myxococcales bacterium | reverse complement strand
GACGTCTCTGCATTCCCCTTCGGAGACGGCGGGCGCGAAGGACTCTTCTGCATGAGTCGCATCAGTCCAGAGAAGGGAACGCACCATGCGGTCGCGATCGCCAAAAAGACGGGGATCCCGCTCAAAATTGCTGGCTCGTACGACCCCGCCAATCCCTATTTCGACGAACAGATAAAGCCGCACCTCGATGAGAACATCGTCTACGTCGGCGAGCTGGGTTTCGAGGCGAAGGTCGACCTTCTCAAACGATCGCGCGCGCTCCTCTTTCCCATCGAGTGGGACGAGCCCTTCGGAATGGTCTTGCTCGAGAGCATGGCATGCGGCACTCCGGTCATCGCGATGAAGCGAGGCGCCGCTCCAGAAGTCATCCGCGACGGTGTGACAGGATTCTTGTGCAACGACGTCGATGAAATGACGAAACGCGTCGAAGACGTGAAAGCGCTGGATCCCGCGAAGATTCGTGCGCACGTCGCAGAGAACTTCTCACTCGAAAAGATGGTGGCGGCGTACGAGAGCGCGTACTTCGATGCGATCGCAAAGTTCGATCCACCGAGGATTCCTTGATGCGTCTTCGAGCATCACATCTCCACGCGTGTCTCGCCGATCCCGTGCTGGACACGATGAACTTCTTGAACGAAGTGACGATGCGCTTTCCACGCGCCATCTCGTTCGCGCCGGGGCGTCCCCTCGAGCGCCATTTCGATTCACGGCGGGTCTTGGGAGAGATGCTGGCCTCGGTGACGGCGACGTCCGAGGAGCTCGACAAAAGAATGCAGTACGGTCCCGCAAAGGGCATCATCTGCGAAGCCATCGCGAAAATGCTCCGCGTGGACGAGAAGATCGAAGCGGCCGCCGAGGACATCGTCATCACCGTCGGATGCCAGGAGGCGATGTTCCTTGCTGCGCTCTCGCTGCGCGACGCGGAACGGCAAAACGTTCTCCTCGTCGCCGAGCCGAGCTACGTAGGAATCGTCGGAGCCTCGAAGATGTGCGACATGCCGATCGAGCCCGTCGCCTGCGGCCCCGACGGACTTTCCTTGCAATCACTGCGCGAGACGATCGCGTCGGTCGCGGCCAGTGGGAAGCGCGTCGCAGCAGTCTACGTTTGCCCGGACTTCTCGAATCCCGACGGCACGACGATGCCTCTCGCCTCGCGCAGAGAGCTCCTCGCGCTCGCGCACACTAACGACTTTCTCATTCTCGAAGACAACGCCTACGGAATGTTCGCCTTCGACGGGGAACGACTTCCGACGCTGAAGTCACAGGACGAGCACGGTCACGTCGTCTATCTCGGAACGTTCTCGAAGCTCATCTTTCCGGGGATTCGCGTCGGCTTCATGGTGGCGGGGCAACGTGTCGAGCACGGGAGCAAAACTACGTCGCTCGCCGATGAGCTCGGCAAGCTGAAGAGCATGATCACCGTCAACACGCCACCGGCAAGCCAGCTCGCCGTTCTCGCGATCCTCGAACAGAACCAATATTCGCTCGAGAATCTCGAGCGCGCGGCAATCGCCTCGTATCGAAACAACCGGGACGGGTTGCTCGATGCGCTTGCTCGTCATTTGCCCGACGCCGCCGCGCTCGGAATCTCATGGAATCGGCCCGCGGGAGGCTTCTTTCTGACGGTGCACGTGCCTTTCGAAGTCACCGACGACTTGCTGCGCCACTCCGCGAGCGCGCACGAGGTCATCTGGGTCCCGATGCAGTACTTCTATTTGCGCTCGGGGGGCGAGCGACAGATCCGTCTCGCGTTCAGCTACGTAGACCACGATCGCATCGATGAAGGTATCGCGCGCTTCGGAACGTTTCTGAGAGAGACGATCACGGCGCAGAGTTCAACGGCGCCAAGCGACAAGGAGAATCTCAAATGACGGCAGCACCAGGCACGGGCCTCCTCGGTTTCGATCATCTCGAGTTCTACGTGTCCGACGCTCAGCTCGCGGCGTACTTCTATCGCACCGCCTTCGGCTTCGAGCCTCTCATGTACGCGGGGCCGGAGACCGGCGTGCCGGATCGCTTGTCGATCCTCGTGGGGGTGGGCTCCGTGCGACTTCTGCTCACGTCGGCGGTGCATCACGAGTCGCCCGTCGCGCGTGTCGTCGCAAAGCATGGGGACGGCGTGAAGCGCGTGGCCTTCCGCGTCACGGATGTCGACGCCGCCTTCAGACACGCGGTCGCGGGAGGGGCGGAGGTCTTGGAGCCACCACACGTCGACATCGTTGGTGCGCACGCAGTCAAAAGCGCGACGGTCCGCGCGTTCGGTCACATCGAACATAGTTTCGTCTCACGCGAACAAGGCGACATTGGCGCGTTTCCGTCCGCGATCGCGCTGGCGCCGAAGCCTCCCCTCGGCGACGACTGCGACATCTTCGCGATCGATCACCTTGCCGTCTGTCTGCCTCCGGATGGGCTGCAGCCGCAAGTCGATTGGTACAACCGTGTCCTCGGACTCGAGGTCGTCAGTGAGCAGAATCTCCGAACGGAGACGACGGGGATGAATTCCAAGGCGATCGCCGGGGCGCACTTCGCCGTGAAGTTTGCGCTGCAAGAGCCGGCACCAGGAAAGCGCAAGGGTCAGATCGAGGAGTTCATCGAGCTCTTTCGCGGCCCCGGTGTCCAGCACGCCGGTTACCTCACGTCGAACATCGTCGCCACCGCTCGGCGGCTCCGCAGCTATGGCGTCAGCTTTCTTCCCGTTCCCGACTGGTATTACGAGTCACTTCACGAACGCGTCGGAGACCCGGGCATTCCTCTCGAAGTGCTCCGCGATCTTCGCATTCTCGTTGCGCGTGACGAGACGGGTCTTCTCTACCAAAGCTTCACGAAACCCATCCACTCCGTCCCCACCTACTTCTCGGAGGTCATCGAACGCCGCGGCTCGACGGGGTTCGGAGCCGACAACGTAAAAGCGTTGTTCGGCGCGATCGAGCGCGAACAGACGCGCCGGGAGCCGGGACCTTGAACGAATCGCGCTCTGCAGAGCACGTCCGCGCGGCGCTCGCAGGGGCCGTATCCCTTCGCGATCTCGAGCGCCTCGCCGAACGCGTCGTCGATGATCCTGCATGGCAGTATCTCATGGGCGGAAGCGACGACGAGATCACGCTCGGCGAGAACCGGCGCGCCTTCGAGCGCCTTCGCTTTCGTCCGCGCGTGCTGCGCGATGTCTCCACGATCGACACGAAGACGGTCGTTCTCGGGCAGGAGCTCGCAATGCCCGTGCTCGTCGCTCCGATGGCATATCACCGCCTCTATCACCCCGAAGGAGAGCCCGCCGTTGCGCGCGCCACCGCTCGCGCCGGCGGGCTTTTCGTCGCGAGCACGATGGCGAGCACCCCATTGGAAGAGGTGCCATCGCAGTGTCCGCGCTGGTTCCAGGTCTACGTCTATCGCGATCGCGAGATCACGCGCGACCTCGTGTTGCGTGCCAAAGCCGCGGGATTCAGCGCCTTGGTGTTGACCGTCGATGCGCCGCGCCTCGGCAAGCGTGAGCGCGAAGCTCGCATCGGATTCGGCCTACCGGCTGGAATTCGCGCCGCCAACTTCGCCGTGGATCAGTCAGACCTCCGGCTGAAAGAAGCCGGCACTTCGAGTATCGCGCACCACGCCTCGAAAGCGTTCGACGCAACGCTCGGATGGGAGAGCGTGGCGTGGCTCGCCGAGCTGAGCCAGCTCCCAGTAATCGTGAAAGGTATCCTCACGGAAGAAGACGCGCGCTTGGCGGTCGACGCCGGAGCCAAGGGAATCATCGTCTCGAATCACGGCGGAAGGCAGCTCGATGGATCGCCGGCCACCATCGATTGCGTGGAAGAAGTGGCGAAGGCCGCGTCTGGACGTGTCGAAGTGTTGATGGACGGCGGAGTGCGTCGAGGCTCCGACATCGTGAAGGCACTGGCTCTCGGGGCACGTGCCGTCCTCGTGGGAAGGCCTTTCTTGCACGGACTCGCCGTCGGAGGCGACGAAGGCGTCCTGCGCGTCTTCGACCTTTTGAAAGACGAGCTCGAGACGACCATGGCGCTTCTCGGACGAACGACGCTCGCCGAGATCGACGGCAGCGTGCTCAAATGCTGACGACGCCGAAGGCGCTATGGGTCTGATTCGGTCTGAAAATATAGCCGTGTCCCACGCAACTTAAGGTCGGCCGCGGCCGATTGACTGGTTATGAACACGGTCAAGAACCTTTCCCTTCTCCTCTCATTCGGATTTCTCGCCAGCGCTTGTTCGACCCCGGTGGATGGCCAGCCGGCGACGGAGGAAGTTGTCCAGCCCGCTGTACCACCAGTGGACGATGGGCGCTTTCACGTGAAGTTCGGGTGCACCAGGACTGCATGCGATGAAGTGAGGCATGCCGCTTCGGAAGCGTGCTCCGACTGCGAGCAAGATGCGGTTGAGTCTTACATCTCGAGCTACCACTGCAGTTCGCTCTGTTCCGAGTTCTCCCGCACCTGCAGCGACGAACAGAGGGCGCAATGCACCCAAGAAGGTTTTATCGTCACGTTGCCCGCCGAAATGTCTGAAGAACTGTTCGATGCCTGCGGAGCCTACGAGACGCGATTGAAAGGCTGCAAGACATGGGCGAAGAAACCTGACCACACAGTCTGCGATACCGTTGCGCGCACTCGAAAGCCGGAATTGGCGTCCTCGTACGCCGCACTTGCTCACGGCTCATGCAAGCTCGAGTTTTCGACCTGCTTTCCTCCAGAGGGCACGCTCGGCCATGACGTGTGCGGAGAAGCATCGAAACGTTGCGGCTTCAACACTTGCAAGGGGGTACCGCTCAATGAGATCGACACGGCGTCCGACTGGCTCCTCCCTGACGTCTCTGCCGCACTTCGCGAGTGCGGAAACCGCGACTGCGGCGAAGTGCAGGCATGCGTGAAGACGTGGGCGAGCGCCGTCTTCTGAAAAAGCCTTCGCTCACTTCACGCTGCACCACACGCTGACGCTTCCGCCACGCACTGGGAACGAGGCCGTTCCATCAACGTTTGCGTGAATGCTCTCTTCGTAGGCGCCCGTCACGTCGCGGAACTCGAGCCCGGCGCGGAACGTCTGCATCGTGATTGCGGCTTCGTCGCCAGTCGAAATCGCGACGGCCATGACGCCAGGGTGATCTTCGTCGCCCGTCATGAGCCAGCCGACGAGCGAAGGGCCTTCGGCGTATTCGTGGCGTTCACCGTGCAAGAAGGACGCGCGCGCTTGGAGCATCGCGTCGATCACGATGCGATGAGAGACGAGGCGATGCTCTTCGTCGTCGTTGCCGAAATAGTCTCCGAAAAAGACGCACGGGTAGCCTTCTGCTCGCAGAAGAATCAATGCGTAAGCGATCGGCTTGAACCAATCTTTGACGGGGGAGGCCAGCGCCTGGCCCGCTTGGCTGTCGTGGTTGTCGACGAAGGTAACCGCGGCGATGGGATTCTTGGCGACGAGCGTCTCGTCGAAGATGGTTCGAAGATCGTATTCACGTCCGAGCTCGCTCGCTTCGTGAAAGCGAAAGTGTAGGGGCACGTCGAAGAGTCGCATCGAGCCGTTGGTGGCGCCGAGATACGACTCGAGCTCCGCTACCGAGCCGGACCAATACTCACCAACCGCGAAGATCTCGCGCTCGGGTTGCGACGCGCGAACGCGCTCGAGCCATTCCTTCGTGAACGAATGCGAGATGTGTTTGGCTGCATCGAGGCGAAGGCCGCGCGCTCCCGTCGTTTCGAGAAGCCACGTGCCCCAGCGTACGAGCTCGCTCCGCACGCTCTCTTGCGTGTGATCGATATTCCCTCCCATGAGGTAGTCGAAGTTGCCGAATTCAGACGAGACCTCGGTGGAAAATGCCCGATCGGCCACGCGATAGATCTTGCCGGATGCGTCGGGCTGATTGGCGTCCGCACCGAAGGCGTTGAAGTGATCACGGTTCCAGACGAAATCGGAGTGGGCACCTTTTCGCCCCGGAAAAAAATATTTGGACCACGCGCGAATCACGTAGGGATCGCTGACGGTCTGGAGGCGGTTGTCGGGATTCACTTCGACGACGGTGACTTCCTCGACCTCATCGCCGCCCATGCGATGGTTCATCACCACGTCCAAGTAGGCGTCCATACCGTTTGCCTGAACGGCGGCGACGGCACGCAAGAACTCTTCGCGCGTTCCGTACTTCGTCCGCACCGTCTCTTTTTGGTCGAACTCACCGAGGTCGTAGGGGTCATAGACGCCGTACCCGACATCGAAGCCCCCGCTATGGCCCTTCATCGCAGGTGGAAACCAGACCGCGGTGAATCCTCTTTCGTGGAGCTCGGGCGCCATTCGCGCGAGCAATTCGAAGAGCGTGCCGTCGTTCGGAAGATTCCACTCGAAGAACTGAAACATCACGCCATGCGGATCCGACATCGTGGCGAGTCTACGGGGTCAAACGAGCGGTTGGCAGGGGCGATCTGTTTCCGAGCGGCAGAACTCCGTCTATTTGGCCTGCGCTTCCTTCTCCACGAGCTCGAGGATTCCGATGTCGCGGTGCACCAGAAACGTCACGCGGCGTCCGCCCATGGCGGGCGCTGCGAGCGGAGCTTGCAACGTCATGTAACCATCGGCGAGAAGGCGCTTCATTTCGTCATCGAGCGATTCGACCTCGTAACAGAGGTGATAGGGCGTGTTTCCCACCTTCGCGAGGAGGTTCGCGACGGGAGCCGAAGGGCTTGCGGGTGAGATGAGCTCGATGACGTAGCCCTCGTTCTCCATGAAGAGGAGGTTGATCTGGCGACCTTCGTCGAGATGCGTCTCGGAGGTCGCCTTGAAACCCAACTTTTCGAAGGCTTTTTTCGCGGTGGCGATGTCCTTCACTGCATAGCCGACGTGATCGATTTTCATTCGAGTTCCCTCATTCGCGCCAACGACCGCTTCAACATCTCATACCGCTTGAGTCGCGTGGACTTCATCAGCGAAGGAGCACCACCGCGAGGGCGCCGATCACGACGACGTCTAACGACGAGTTTAGTGCTTCGGGCTCTTGGCCATCAACTTAAGCCGAAGAGGTGCCCTTCGGCGTACCTTCTCGAGCGCACGCGCTCCCACATCGGAGAGGCTGCACGGTTCAAACGGAGTCTTTGCGAAGCGATCGCGGCTAATTAGGATGCGAAAAATCGAACGAGCATGAACGACCTCGTCACTCTCTTCGAGCTCTTCGCGTACATCGCGGTCTTGCCGGTGCTCGCGTACCGCGTGATTCGCTTCGACGAGAAGCGCCGCGACGAATGGACGCCCGGACAGCTTCTCGGCATGCAGGCCTTGATGTTCGGGCTCTGGACGATCCCCGCGCATTTCTTCGCGACGCGACGAAGAGAACGCGGATGGTTCTTGGCGACGCTCGGCGCACTCCTTCTCGGAGTGATCGTCGTCGGCCTCTATCTCTTTTGGGGTTGGGTCGGAGAATCGTTGATCGACGGCCTCTGACTTTTCTTCGCGGAGCTCGAAGGAAATGGAGGCGTGCCGACAAACACGAGGCATGAACCTTCGATTCGCCCTCTCTCTTCGTCTTCTATCGCTCCTGGCGGCCACCTTTTCGCTTGGCGCAGCCACCGCGTGCAGTAGCGGCTCGAACGACTCTCGTGAAAACGTCGATGCGGGCAACCACGACGAAGACAGCGACGACGATAGCGACCAAAAAGAAGACGCGGGTCGAGAAACCAAAGAGGACGCCGGCACATCGACGAAGAAAGATGCCGGCCTGAAAGACAGCGGAAGCACGAGTACGCCCGGCGCACCGACCCTCAAGAATCTGAGCTACGGGCTCGCAGACTCGAGCCACGCAGACATCACGTTCTCGTATAGCGGTTCGGGAAACGTTGCCAAAGTAACGGGGTTTTCCGTGTCCTTCCCGAGCTCTTCGACGTTCGCCTATTCCGTCGATTGCGCGGATGAGCCTTGGACGTCTTCTGCCTCGCAAGTCGTCACGCTGAAGCTCAACGCCTCTCAACTCACGTACCCGTGCTCCGGAGCGAACTACGGTTCGGGCTCGAGCTTCTACTATTTGGGCTCGGGGACGATGACCTTCACGGTGAAAGGCATTCTCGACGACGCCTCACCTTGGTCCGTCAGCGCGACCGGTAGCTTGCGCTGAGTCCGAGAGATTGCGCGAAGCACGACGGCGCGCTATCTCCCCCTCGTGAATCCCGTCCTATCGACCCGTCCCGTGTCTCTTTTCGCGAAGAGCCTGCACGTGCTGGCCCTCGGCACGCTCGTATGCACCGCAGCCTGCGGCACGAGCGACGGCGATGTCGACAGCGACGAATCGGGTGTGACGGGGCAGGCGACGCTCACGTTCAAAGCGACGGGCGAGCCGACATTGAAGGGCAAGCTTCTCCCCGGAACGCGCGTCACCCTCGCTTACGACGATGCGCGTTCGGGTTGCTCGGGTACCTCTAACGGCAAGCCTTCATGGTCGACGACGGGACGCTTTCGCGTGGGCGAAGGGTCGGTGCACGAATTTTTCGCGGCCGGATTGAACCCCGCGGGCGGCGTTACGAAACCCTCATTCACGATCCCCGCACGTGCTGGCGATCTCGAGCTCTGGTTCGAAACGAGCGGTCTTTGGGGATGCCACGCGTGGGACAGCAACTTCGGGCAGAACTTTCATCTCACCGTAGAGGCTCCCGCAAAATGGCCCGGATGGCTCGGTGATGCTTCGGTCGTGATCTCGCGCGCCACGTGTAACGACGGCAAGGTGTGCAGTGCCGATCGCAAGCCACTCGAAAATGGTTTCGCGTACGACTCTTGGTCGCGTGAACGCGCCGCCTTCAAACGCGTCGAGTTTCGCGTGTGGAAAGAAGGCGTGACCGATCACGACGACTCCGATCTCTGGGAGAAGCTCGACGTGCAACTCCACTACCGCTTCGACAAGACGAAAGCGTTCTCGACGAAGTACGTGAACTTCGAAGAGCGCGTCGAAAACGACGCGCGCTACGGCATCGAGCTCGGCTCCCTCGATCCGTTCGCCGCCCCGAACGGCGGAACGATTTGTCCGAAGGTTCCGGTCGTTCCGAGCGTGAACGGTCAAGACGTCACTGCCACCGTCGAGTTCTTCGTCCGGGTGAATGGCGCCGAGCTCCGCCCGAGCGGAGACGATGAAGGGCTTTTTGCCGGCACGTTCGCCGCCGCGAAATCCGCTTCGTGCACGTACCAGTGATCTGCGCGCTCTAACCGAGCTTCGCAACGAGCGCGTGCACGAACGTGCGTGCGTGAGCTTCGCGGCTCCAGTGCTCTTTCGCCCAGCCGGCGTAGAACCGATAGAAGTCGACGAGAGCGAAAGGGAAGACCGCGCGCCACTCGTTCTCGACGGCAGCAGCATCGACCTTTGCCTCGACGCGCTCGAGTGCTTCCCGCAGAAGCCAGAAATACTCGTCGAGTACGGACGCGATGCGATCGTCGCGAAGATCATCTTCGCAGCTCACGAGATAGGCGATGTCTTTCACGCCCACGCCGCCACCGACGTATTGAAAGTCGACCGCGGCAACGGCGGCTTCTTTGCGCGCAAAGCAGAAGTTCGTCGGCTTCGCGTCACCATGAACGAGCGTTTGAAAGGTTGCCTCGCGGAGCTTGCGATCGACGGCCCGCGCGACGCTTTTCAACTCGTCGTCGTCCATCGCTGCCTCCTCGAACGGGCGCGTTGCGAGGTGCCAATATGTCCCGGTCTTCCAAAGACCGTCCGTCCGCGAGCCCAAGAACCGCGCATGGAAGTTCGCGAGCCAGGCAATGCAAAGACTCGTTCGTTTTCGATCGAACGCGCGTGCGCGAAGAGGAAAACCTGCTGCGTCGAGATCCTCGAGCACGATGAGCCACCCGTCGCCTCTCTTTCGACTCCCGAAAAAATGCGGAACGCGCGAAGCCACATCGCAGTGATTCGAGAGCGTGCGGTAGAAGCACTCCTCGACGTCGTACGAACGCCGCTTTCTCGCGTGCGAAAGGCCCTCGCTCGACCTCGGAGACCCGCCCATCGCCTCGGGAGGTTTCACGGATTTCACGACGACGCTCTCGACCTCTGCGCCCGCCAGCTCGACGCGAAAGAGCTCTCCATATCCACTCCAGAGCGATTGAATGCGCGCACCCTTGCGAGCGCGCTCGGCCTTCATGATCGACGCGATCCAATCGAGATCGGAGTCCATCGTCTCAGCTTAGGCGTATTGCGAGTGCCCTACCCGGCGGTTCTCGCACGCGAAATAGCAAAAGGTCTCGGACGGGCTGCGCGAATGTGCTTACGTCTGGCGTAGCGCGCGCAGGAAACGCGCTCTCGCGAACGTACACCAGAAGAAGCGAATGAACCCCCGTCCACGAGATGCGAGTCAACGGCTCGGCGATACGCACAACTTCGGTCGTAGCGTCTCGATGCGAGAAGTGTCGCCCGACGACAAACGCGTCGTGAAGCCGCGCACCCTCTTCTGGGAACGGCTTCTGCTCTCGGGTGAAAGCTCGCTGCGGGTGTTTCTCGATCATGCTGCGAAAAGCGACGAGCTCGGCGAAGGCGCGTTTTCGTTCCTCCCTCGCTTGAAGTTCCACGCCGACGAGGTGGAGCACGTTGGGCTCGTGCCGCTCCCGAGACTGGACGAAGAGAGAGAGCGAGAGCTCGCGGCAATCGTCGGACGATCGGTCGCGCTCTTTACGTGGCTCGGCGCGGCCGATCTCCATTGGGAGAATCTTGCCCTCGGGCTCGATCACGAAGGGCGCATCGTCTTTGCGCCGCTCGACATCGAAATGCTCCTCGCCGATCTCTCGTTGCCGACGGAGACCAAGCTCGTGGCCGATGCCGACCCCGAAGTCGCCGACGTGTGTCGCCACGCCGCCGGTCTTCGTCGCGTTCTGCCCTTTCTTGGAAAACCTGTCGCGATCGCCGATCTCCTCGCCATCGTGAGTGCCTATGGCGCGACGTTGCGATTTCTCGATCGGCACGCGAAAGACATCGCGAAGATCTTGTCGGAGATCTCTGGTCTTCGCGAAGCGCCGTTGCGCGTGCTCCTTCGCGGGACGGACGAATACGTGCGAGCGCTGACGCCGAGTGCGCGCGCCGATCTCTGGCCGCCACTTCTCGGCGAAGAGCTCGCGCAAATGGATCGCGGAGACATCCCGTATTTCTTTCGCTTGTACGGCCAGCCCGGCATTCACGCGTTCGCCAACGAGGAGCTCACCGAACGTCTCACGTTGCCGCGCGATGGCGACGTGCCGCAGCTCGACCCGATGCTCTCCATCGAGAAGCACTTGCGATCGCCCACACGCAAAAGACTCCGCGAAGAGGGCGTCTTCGTTCTCATCGGCGCGTTCGACGACGCGAGCTTCGAGGGCACCCACACGAATGGCGCCGTAGAAATCGTCTTCAAGAGACGCTCGATTCGCGTGACGTTCGCCAATGGCGAGGAGCTCGAGACGCGCCGCGACATGCGTGCCTTCGTCGGAAGCCTGTATCTTCCATGCACCTGCGGAGAGGTCCGCTCGGTCCTCGTACCGAAACGAACGCGATGCGATGCTTCGCGGCTCACTCGAACGCGCACGAAGAGCGTGGTACGAAAACGAAAGCCGTGACTGATTCCTCCTGCGAAGTTTGCCGGCGCCCCAAAGCCGCCTGCGTGTGCGATCGCATCGTGTCGTACCCGACGCAGCGTCGTCTTCTCGTTCTCCAACATCCGCAGGAGCAAGACGCGCTCTTGGGCTCTGCGCAAATTCTGCTCGCGAGCTTGCCGAAAGCAAAGCTCGTCATCGGCCTCAGCTGGAAGAACCTCGGGCACGCGCTCGGCGAAGACGGCATCGACGCGAGCAAATGGGCGGTGCTCTTTCCCGATCGCGAATCGGAAGGCAACGAAGTGAAGACGCGCCGCGGTGAGAACGTCGATCCGAGTGCGCTCGACGGCATCATCGTGCTCGATGGCACGTGGTCGAAAGCGAAGACGCTCTATTGGCGCAATCCGTGGCTCTCGAAGATGAGCCGCCTCTCGCTCAAGCCGAAGCAGCCTTCGATCTATGGAAAGCTCCGCGCCGAACCTTCGAACGAGCACGTCTCGACGCTCGAATCCGCGGCGGCTGCGCTCACGTTGATCGGCGAAGATCCCGAAATCGAAAAAGGTCTCTTCAAGGTGTTTCGCACGCTCGTTCAGCGCGTGCGTGACGCCAAGATTCCCCTCTCCGCAAGAAGGCTACCCAAAGCGACACGTCCGCCGCGGAAAGAAAAGCCGCCGGTCCTTTGATCGAACGCGCGATGCTTGTGGTCCGCGAGCGTCCGATGCGCTAATCCGCTTCATCATGGGCGCACAGTGGAAGCAAAAGCATCGCGAAGCCTCGGCCGACTCCAAAGGCCGCATGTTCGCGAAACTCTCGAAAGAGATCATGATCGCTGCCAAGAGCGGCGCAGACCCCAGCATGAACCCACGCCTGCGCATGGCCGTCGATGCCGCGAAGAGAGCGTCGATGACGAAAGAAACGCTCGAGCGCGCGATCAAAAAAGGCGCGGGGCTGCTCGACGAGCCCATTCAATACGAGACGGTCACGTACGAAGGCTTCGCGCCTCATCAAGTTCCCGTGATCGTCGAGTGCCTCACCGACAACCGCAACCGCACCTCTTCGAACATTCGCGTGCTCTTCCGCAAAGGGCAGCTCGGAGCTTCGGGTTCTGTCTCGTGGGATTTCTCGCGCGTCGGCCAAGTGGAAGCCACTCGGCCCGCGAGTGGCGATGACGCCGATGAAGCGGCGATCGAGTCGGGCGCGCAAGACGTCGAAGCCGGTGAAGAAGGCACGACGCGTTTTTTCAGCGAGCCCGGCGATCTCGATCTCGTGAGCAAAGCGCTGGCCGACCGCAAATGGACGGTCACCTCCGCCGAGCTCATCTGGAAGCCGAAAAACCCCGTGGCGCTCGACGACGAGCAGCGCGCGAGCGTCGAAGACTTTCTCGCGGCCATCGACGAGGACGACGACGTCCACAAGATCTTCGTCGGCCTTGCGTGAACCTCGTGCATGCTCCTCCCGTTTTCTACTCAGACGCCGAGCATTCGAGACCCTTCATGACCGACAAAAAGAAGCGCTGCTCGTGGGCGAGTGGTGACGACGCGTTGATGCAGCGCTACCACGACACGGAGTGGGGCGTTCCCGAACGCGATAGTCGCGCGCTCTGGGAGATGCTCATGCTCGAAGGCTTTCAAGCGGGCCTCGCGTGGATCATCGTCTTGCGCAAACGCGACGAGTTCCGAAAAGCGTTCGCGAAGTTCGACCCCGCGAAGGTCGCGCGGTTCGACGAGAAGGACATCGTGCGGCTCATGGGCAATCCCGGGATCGTTCGCGCGCGCGCGAAGATCGAAGCGACGATCGCGGGGGCAAAGCTCTATGTCGAGATGAAAAAACGCGGTGAGAGCTTCAGCGACTACTGCTGGTCCTTCACGGACGGCAAGGTGCTCAAGGGCGACGGGAAAGCGTTCGTCGCGACGACGCCGCTTTCGGAGCTCATCTCGAAAGACATGAAGAAGCGCGGCTTCAAGTTCGTGGGCCCGACGATCGTCTACGCATGGATGCAGGCGGTCGGCATCGTCAACGATCACTCGCAAGGCTGCTTTCGTCGCAGTGAAGTCGGGCGCTAGGCTCGGTTGGGCGGCGGAGAGCGCGCAACGTTCGAGACTGCCATTGTTCATGTAATTTCAGTCGGTTGGCGGAGTGTCTAGAAGAAGTGCGGTAGTCGTCACGGGCGCGTTTCTGAATGTGCGCTACCCTCCAGGCCCTCGAACGACCTTCCTCTTGGAGACGAACATGCGCAACGCTTTGATCCCGTCGCTTCTCACGCTCACCGTTCTTTCGACCATCGCTGCGGCGGGCTGCGCAGGTAGCGCGAGCTCGGATGCTCTCAGTCAGTCGACATCGGCGCTGTCGGCCGATCTCGTGATCAGCCAGGTTTACGGAGCCGGCGGCCTGAAAGATGCAAAATACAAGCAAGACTACGTCGAGATTTTCAATCGCAGTAGTGCAGCCGTTTCGTTGAACGGAAAATCGATTCAGTACGCTTCGTCGACGGCGACCTTCAAAACTTCCGACAAGAAGGTCGACCTTCCGAACGTCACGCTCAATGCCGGTCAGTACTACCTCGTGCAGTTCGGCCCGAAGACCTCGTCGGTCGGCGTGGACCTCTCGCCAGCGGCAGACAAGCTCGCAGACAACTCGATCGACCTTGCGGCCTCGGCCGGCAAGGTTGCGATCGTCGGGTCGACGACGCTCCTCGATTGTGGCTCGGCCGCTGCGCGCTGCAGCGCCTCGCAGGTGATCGACCTCTTCGGTTACGGCGCTACCGCGACGGACTACGAAGGTCTCCCGTTCTCCGCCACGTCCGACAACACGAAGGCGTACACGCGCCTCGGCTTTGGCTGCTTCGAGACCGACATCAATCTCGTGAACTTCGAATACGCCGAGGCGGCGCCGCGCTCGACCGCAACCGCCGTGCGTGATTGCACCGGCGTCGTCGTCGATGCGAGCACCGACGTGAACCTTCCCGATACGAACGTCCCCGACACCGGCGCCGACACGGCCGTGCCCGTCGATGCGGGACCGAAGGACACGGGCGTCGTCAAAGACTCGTCCACCCCGAAAGACTCTGGTTCGAGCGTCGACAGCGGCGAAGAAGAAGAGGATGCGGACGTCGAGGAAGAAGACGACGCGAGCTCGTCGACGGATGCCGGCAAAGACGCCGGCAAGAAGAAGGACGCAGGCGTCGTGGCTTCGAGCGACGACGACAGCGGTTGCAGCGCGGGACCACGCAGCACCGAAGGCGGATCGCTCTTGGGCGTCTCGACCGGACTCTTCGTGTTTCTCGCGATGGTCGGACGTCGCCGTCGCGCGAAGTAAGGCTTCCGCATCTCGACCACGGCCAGTGCCTCGCGGCATTGGCCGTTTTCGTTTTGTGAAAGGCCGCGAGCATTCTGCGACGATGTGCTGGCGCGGTCCCTGCAGTTACAGGTCGCATGGCAACTACCGCATGGGGAACGGCGAGCGTCGTCGAAGAGGTTCAGATCAAGCAGTCAGCGGACGACAAATCGTTCGCGACCTTCGTGCAACTCCTGGAGGACGAGGACGGGAAGATGTTCGTGCGCTTCGCTTACGCAACTGACGGCACAGCACGTCGCGGGCCCGTCACGCTGCGCAGCTCCGATCTCGAACGTCTCCGAAAGTCCTTGGTGAAGACGCCGCGTTTGAAAGCTGCGCTCGCCGCCGCCTGCGAATGAGGCTGCCCGGACGATCCGCGGCTCTTCAGTTGCAGGCGGGCTTGCCCGCCGTCTGAACCTCGCTGACGGTCTTTGCGCATACGGGAACAGTGAGCGATGTCTTCACGAATCCACCGGGGAACGCGCCATCGACGTCGATCACGAACTCTGTCGCCGTCTTGCTCTTCACGACGACCTTGCCGGTGACGAATCCGTGCGAAACGCCTTCCGTACAGGTGGCATCGTATTCGGTGAGGCCGGCGTGCATGAAGGGCGGAGGTGGATTGTCCTCGGTCGAGAGCGTGTAGGTGCCGACGGCGATCGACGAGCCCGGGCTTCCGATCGAGATGCGGAGAATCGGCGTAGACGCCTTTTGCGCGTTCGTGCCACAGACCGAGAGCTCATTGGGTGCCGTCGTGAGCCCGAGAAAGGCGACTGTTTGCGGCGATGCCGTATCGTTGAGCCCGGGCGTATTCGGCGCGAGCACCAAATAGAGCCCGACACCGCTCGTCACCTTGAATTCGACGGGCGGAACATCTTCTTCCTCTTCGCTGCCGCTGTCTTCGGGATCAGAGTTTCTCGCGTCCGTACCGGTATCGACGCCCGCTTCATTCGTCGTGGGGGTCGCGTTCTTTTCCGACTCTTCATCGCTACACGCGAGTCCGATCGAGGCGAAGGTGAGGCCCGTCAGAGCGAGAGTCAGGAGGCGGCGGCGCACATTCTTACGGTGCGGATCCGTCGAGCGCCAACCCGTCCAATGCGAAGGTTTCATCGCGATTTAATAGAACGCATTTCGTGTCTGACCAGCAAATATCGCTTGCGCGCTACGTCAGCCGAAGCCCTTTGGACGCTCCTGAGGCCGTCCGTCTTGCCGGGCCAAGGCGCCGACGCGCAGAACTAGACCTCTTTTTGGACCGCTAAAACAAGTTCGAACTCGGTGTGGCCTCCCACCCGAAACTGAGTAGGATTCCTCAATCTAGGCGCGATCTTGCGTCTTTCCGTGGGAGCTTATTCAATGCGCGCGTTCAAAGGTCTGTTTCTGGGCGGTCTCGTTGGAGTCGTCGGCATCGCAGCCTGCGGCAGCGACGAGTGCGATGGCGAGACGGGTTCTTGTTTCGACAAGACGACGGGTGACGGCGGCAGCATCGGCGACAAAGACGGTACGACGAGCGGCGACACGCAGACGATCATCGACTTCGACAGCCAACCGACGTGCAGCGACGCGAGCTGCCCAGTGGGCTTCGTGTGCGGCGCATCCGGGGCATGTGTTCCCGCGACGACGCAGTGCAAGAACAACGACGAGTGTAAGAACGACACGTACTGCAAAGCAGGCACTTGCACCGCGTACGGCGCTGGGACCGATCACGACTCCGCGTGCTCGTTCAGCGTGACGCCCGGAAACTTCGCACCGAAGATCAAATGCGAGTTCGGCGCGGTATTGCCGATCGCGGGCAACGCCTTTCCGGATCACGGCGACGTTCAAGCGACGCCGATGGTTGCGCGCCTCTACGGCCCGACCGAACCGCCGAGCATCGTCGTCCCGTTCGAAAAATGGGTCGGCCCTCCCGGCTCCTCCAACTACACCGAAGACCTCGGCGTGATTCGTGTGCTCAAAGGATCGGACTGCTCGGAGCAGGCGGTCATTGGTGGCACGGACCTCGATGCAGATGGCCTGATCGACTGGGCGCGAAGCTCTTCGCCCGTCGCACTCGCCGATCTCGATGGCGACAAGATGCCGGAGATCGTCGCGTACATGTCGAGCCGCACGAGCGGCAACGTCGGCGGCGCGAACGAGACGCTCGTTGCGTTCACGCGCAAGAGCGGAAGCTGGGCACCCCTTTGGGCGAAGGTGAAAGCGACCGAGGCCGACGGCGTGACGATCGTGAAGTCGACGGTTCCCGGCGTGGGCACAGGGGGAAGTGGAAATTGGGCAGGCCCCGCGATTTACGATCTCGACGACGACGGCATTCCCGAGATCATCCGCGAAGGCATCGTCTTCGACGGCCTCACCGGTAAGAAGCGCGCAGCGCTCCCCACGGGGTACGCGACCTATCGCGTCGGAATCGATCCCGTCATGGCCAATCTCGACGCGGATGCGAAGGTCGAGCTGACGAACGGCGCAAAAATTTGGGAGTTCGACGGCGCCACGAACGCCTGGGTCGGAGACGCGGTCTACAACGCCGTCACGACTCCGGCGGGTTGGTCGGCCGTTGCCGACTTCAATCCGTATGACGGCCTGAAGACGCCCGAGATCGTCGTTGTCTCGAGCAACAAGGTCACGATCTACAACCTCGCGCACCAAGTCTTCATGGGCATGGATATCGCGATGCCGAAGCCCGCAGCGCTCTCGGGTGACGCAGGCGGTGGGCCTCCGACGATCGCCGACTTCGACGGCGACGGCTTGCCCGAAATCGGCGTCGCCGGAAAAGGCGCGTATGCCGTCTTCGATCCCGACTGCCAGGCCGTCCCGCGAACGGGTGGAAAGTGCATCGATCGCACGCATTGCGACTTCGCGACGGGCGGAGCCTGCCCCGACAAAATTCTCTGGTCGCGCGCCACGCAAGACATCTCTTCGAACATCACGGGGAGCTCGGTCTTCGACTTCGAAGCCGACGGTCGCGCCGAGGTCGTCTATGGCGACGAGTGCTTCGCGCGCGTCTACTCCGGGACGGACGGCGACGTCGTCTTCTCGCGCTATCGCTCTTCGTGCACGTGGCTCGAAAATCCGATCATCGCCGACGTCGACGGCGACTTCCGCGCCGAGATGATCATCCCGAACAACACCGCTTGCGGCGCCTTCAGCGTCGGCCAACCTTGCACGCTCAACGTCAGTGGCGCCGATCAGATCGACACGCAATTCAAGGGACTCATCTGCCAAAAGGGCACCGATTGCGTCTCCGGTGTATGCGATCAAGGACTCTGCCGCTGCACGACCACCGCCGAGTGCTGCCCCGCCAAAACGGATGCAGCCTGCACGGAAGCAGGAACCAAGTGCGCAGCGCCACCCGTGGGAACGCCCGGAACGGGCAACACGTGCCGCGCGGGTCACCCCCACGGCGTTCACGGCATCAAGGTGTACGAAGACTCCGCTGATCGCTGGGTACGCTCGCGACCGATCTGGAATCAGCACGCCTACGCCGTCACGCACATCAACGAAGACGGAACGGTTCCCAAGACCAGCCAGTGGGCCACCAACTGGACGCAGCCCGAGCTCAACAACTTCCGTCAAAACGTTCCTGGCACGCAGAACACGAGCACCATCGGAGATTTTACGTCGCGCGGTACGACGGGCTACTCGTGCGTCGGAACGACCGCACATCTCGTCGTCGACGTCTGCAATCGCGGAGCTGCACCCGTTGGATCGGACGTGAGCGTCGGCTTCTACCTCGGCACCGACAAGGTCTGCGGAGCGAAGACGAAGCAAACGCTCGCCGTCGGTGCCTGCGAATCCGTCTCCTGCGATTGGCTCACGCCGCCGAACTCCTCGGCCGCAAGCGTCACGCTCACGGTCGTCCCCAACGACGACAACGCTCTCGCCGAGTGCTCAAAAAACAACAACGGCACCGCCGTCGCGGCCGTATTTTGTACTGGAATTAACTGAGCGGAGCGACGAATCGATCGGTCCCTCGACGGGGCGAAGGGACCGTCCGATTCGTCTCACGCGCCAGACGTGTAATCCGCAGTACAGCAGTGTTTTTGGTCGCTTCGCGACGGGGGGCTTGCTTCAGCGTATTGCCGTGCGCCCTTTCTATGCGCGGTACACGCCCAAGCGACGCATGAACGTGTACCGCGCGCTGCAGTTCGCACGGAACGACCTTGAAGCAAGACCCCCTGCGCGCGTATGCGCGCCAACAAATACAGAAATTCTCGGACACACGTTTAGCGAGTGAGACGAATCGCTTTCCGTCCTTCGCCCCGTCGAGGACGAAAGCGATTCGTCGCTGCATCGTCGGGTTCGAGGATTAAAAACAAGCCGGAGGCGGTTGTTCTTGGACTTGCTTCAGCGACTTTTTGCAGACGGGGATGGAGTACGAGCGCTTTACGAAGCCCGTGGCGTAGACGACGTCGATCTCGACATCGAGCGAGGTCGCCGTTTGACTGACGAGCGTTACGTTGCCCGCAGTGATCGACCCCTTCTTTTGGAGCTTACAGTTCGTATCGTATTCCTGCAGCTCGCCGTGGAGATAGGGGACCGCAGAGCTCGCCGTGTACGCGTAGTTACCGACTGCTAGGGTTTGGCCGGGGCTCGCGAAGATGAGCCTCAGGATCGTCGTCTCTTTTTTGACGCTATTTTTCCCGTTGCAGATCTTGTAGGCGTTGTCTTGGAGCGAGAACGAGAGATAGGCGGAGGTCGTTCCGGGATCACTCGCGCCCGTCGTGGGCGTGGAGAACGTGTAGCCCTCGTTGGGAAACGCTTCCTGTCCGTTGAGTTCAGGCGTGCCGTCTTGAAGGCCGCTCGTCGCATCTTCGATCGGGTTATCGCCGCCATCCCAGATGCTGCCGCCGTTGCCGTCTTCGGAAGCCGCTTCCTTCTTGCCACCATCCGAGGATCCTTCCTCGCCGTCATCGTCTGAACCACCACACGCGAGAGCGAGGGTGAAGATCGAAGCGACCGCGAGAAGAGCGTGACGAAAGCGAAGGTTTCCGAGCATCGTCCGAGGCTAGCATTCCGATCACGAAGACGCCGCACGAAGGCTCAATGATGAACGAGCGAATCGGACCGGACGAGACGAACCGCTGATTCCGGACATGCAACTACACAGAGACCACAGCCTTTGCATTGGTCGGCGTTGGGCGTGTACGCCGTCCGCCGTTGATGGAGAAGGCTGTTGACCTTGCCGCGCACCGACAGCGCCGCGAAGTCGTCGTCATCCATTCTACGCACGTAGAAGACGTCGTACGGGCAAACCTCTTCGCACTCGTGCCGTCCCTTGCAACGATTCGTGTCGACGATGGGCACGAAGAGCCCGCCCTCGGCGTTGCAGTTTTGTCCGTCGCGGAGCGGGTGAACTGCGGCGCGGTGAGATTTTTCTGGATTGAATCGGGGATGAGGCATCGTTCTCGACCGAAGGTAAGGCGAGCCCCCGTTAACTTGCGTGAAGTAAGATGAAAGAAGAATCGAGCGCCGGAGACGCCGAAAAATGCGTCGATGCGTGCTCCTCGAAGAACGCGATTTCAAAAACTAAATTTCGAAAGACAAGAGCGCGTCCGTTTCGCTAATGTGCGCGGATGTTCAGCTTCCCCCAATGGCTCCGTGAACGACACCCCGCGCTGACCGATGCCTCGATCGCCGCGGTGCTCACGCTCTCGGAGGAAGGCGGAACGGTGCCGTTCATCGCGCGCTATCGCAAAGAGAAGACGGGCAATCTCGACGAGGTGGCGATCGGCGCGATTCTCACCGGCAAAGAGTCGTGGGACGCGATCGTGAAACGCCAAGCGTTCATCGCCGAAGAAATCGAACGCCAAGGAAAGCTGACGGACGAGCTCAAGGCGAAGCTCGCCTCGACGTTCGATCTCGAGCGTCTCGAAGACCTCTATCTTCCTTACAAGCTCAAGCGAAAGACGAAGGCGCAAGCTGCGCGTGAAGCAGGTCTCGCCCCGCTCGCCGATTGGATCTGGGACACGGCCCATGGATCGACGGCGGAAGGAACGCTCGACGAAAAAGTCGCGACGTTCGTCGACGCCGAGAAGGGCGTGAAAGACGCCGCTGCCGCGCTCGACATGGCGAAAGATCTCATCGTCGAACGCCTCGCCGAAAGCGCGCCGCTTCGCGAGGGAGTGCGTCGCGCTCTCTTCGACGAAGGATCGCTCCGCACGAAGAAGGGCGAGAAGGCGAAGCCCGCGAGCAAGTTCGAGCTTTATTTTGCGTACGACGAGAAGATCACGCGTCTCCTCGATCCGAAGACGAGTCATCGTTACCTCGCGATTCGCCGTGGTTGGCTCGAAGAAGAGCTCACGATTTCGTTCGGCGCCGCGTTGTTCGGATCCTCGGCAGCTGGCGCCTCCAGCGCGAATCAAGCAGGCGCCGAGGAAGAAATCGACAAGGCCGAGAAGGCTTGGGAGAAGAAACTCCTCGCTCCTTTCGAGTTCGCGGCTTGCCCGAAGAAGGGCGCGCCCGGCGAAAAGATCCTCGAAAAGGCGGCGCGTCTCGCGATGCGAGTTTACGTGCTTCCGAGCATCGAAACGGAAGTGCACAAAGCCCTCCGCGAGATCGCCGACGCCGCCGCGATTGACGTCTTCGCGAACAACCTTCGCACCGTTCTTCTCGCAGCGCCCTTCGGCGCGAAGGCCGTCCTCGGAGTCGATCCGGGAATTCGCACGGGCTGCAAGCTTGCAGTGGTCGACGAACGCGGCGCCTACGTCACGAGCGACGTCATTCACACGCACTCTGCGCGCGAAGCCGAGAGCGCAAAACACGTTCTCCGCACGCTCGTTTCCAAGCATGGGATTCGCGCCGTCGCCGTGGGAAATGGAACGGCGGGACGCGAAACCGAAGCCTTCGTGCGTGAAGCGCTCGCGGGTATCTCAGAGGTCGCCATCCCCGTGGTCATGGTTAGCGAGTCTGGCGCAAGCATTTACTCGGCGAGCGAGATCGCGCGCGAGGAGCATCCGGATCTCGACTTGACGGTGCGCGGCGCGATCTCGATCGCTCGGCGTTTCCAAGATCCGCTCTCGGAGCTCGTGAAGATCGACCCGAAGAGCATCGGCGTTGGTCAATACCAGCACGACGTTTCCGAGACCTCGCTCAAGAAATCTCTCGACGGCGTCGTCGACTCCTCGGTGAACGCCGTCGGGGTCAACGTCAACACGGCTTCGCAATACTTGCTCTCGCGCGTGGCCGGTATCGGACCTTCGCTCGCACGATCGATCGTGAGCCACCGCGCCACGAAAGGCCTATTTCGCACGCGCAAAGAGCTCCGTGACGTTCCGCGTTTTTCGGAGACGACCTTCGAGCAGGCTGCGGGCTTCTTGCGCATCCCCGACGGAACCTCGCCGCTCGACAACACGGGCATTCACCCCGAACGAACGCCTGCCCTCGAAGCCCTC
>JAHFDV010000660.1 GCA_023248815.1 Myxococcales bacterium | reverse complement strand
TCGGTGTGACGGAGACTTCGCTTCACGAGCAGATGCGCAACATCGGTCACATCAGCGTCGGCGGAAGCGTCGCAGCTACGACCCTCGTGCGCTTCGCTACGCTGTGGTTCGCGGTCATCGTCGGCATCGCGGCGCTCTCGCTCTTGAAGCGGAAGTACCCGAAGCTACTCTCGTAAACTCGCGAGCGCGTCGGCCACGTCTTTGGGCAATGCGCTCTCGTAGCGGACGTTCTTTTTGGATGTAGGGTGCACGAAGCCGAGAACGGCGGCGTGGAGGACTTGGTGTCCGATCGCCAACGCCAACGCACGGAGGCGCGCGCTCTTCGGCGGCTTTCCATAGAGCGGATCGCCGATGATCGCGTGCCCCGCTTCCGCGAGGTGCATTCGAATCTGGTGAGTTCGTCCAGTTTCGAGCGTGCAGCGCACGAGCGTCGAATCGGAAAAATGCTCGATCGGTTCGACGCGGGTGATCGCCTGCTTGCCCGAGCGAACATGCGACGAGAAGCGCATGCGGTCCGTCGGATGACGCCCGTGGAGCGTCGCGAAGCGCTGCTCTTTCACGTCACCCTCCGCGAGCGCGAGATAACTTCGCTCGATGGAATGAGCTTGAAATTGCTCTTTCAGAGCCTCGCGCGCGACCGTGGTGCGCGCAACGACCATCACGCCACTCGTTCCCTTGTCGAGACGATGGACGATGCCGGGACGAAGCATCTCGCCTTCCTGAAGGCGCGGATCCGTGAAGGCTCCGAGCGCGAGAAGTCCGTTCACGAGCGTGCCACCCGGGTGTCCCGGCGCGGGATGAACGACGAGGCCTGCGGGCTTGTCGACGACGAGGATCGCCTTGTCGCGGTGAATGACGTCGAAGCGAATGCCTTCTTCCGGAAGCGCTGCGGTCGTCTTCGGCGGAGGGACGTCGACTTCGACCTTTGCGCCTTCACGTACGCGGTCTTTCGCGGCGCCGATCTTCCCGTCGATCGTCACACGACCCATCTCGATCCAGCGCTGCACTTCGCCGCGCGTAATCGCGGTCTCCGAGCCGGCCTCGCCGGCGACGCCCGATGGAAATGAGGAAGCCCCCTCCGAAGCCGACGCGAATGCGGGCTCCGTGAGGAGGCTTACGAGAGCGCGATCGAGTCGCTGCCTCGCCAACTGGCGAGGAACGAGAATCACCACATCTTCGACTTCAGATGACCCTTCGCCTTGACGAGGATGTCGATGAGGGCGCGATCGTAGAAGTTCTTTCCGTAGAGCTCCGGAACGACGTCCTTCTTGAAGAGGGCGCGGCCTTCTTCGATCTCTTCCGAAAGGGCTTCGAAGAGGTTGTCGTTGGTGACACCCTTCACGATTTTTTCTTCGTTGTAGAGCGAGAGGTCGCTCGCAATAGCGCGCGCGAAACGGCGTGCTTCTTCTTCGGTCTTCTTGATCGCCATGGGTCGATTATCTCGTTGCCCTATCTCGAAGTAAAGAAGCGCGATGGGCAGGCTCGAAAATGGTTACAAAATCGGGCCTACAGGTGCGCACGTCGAGACGCCGGCGCCGACGATCGTGAAGCCGACGTCCGGAACGACGACCGCGAGCGAGCCATCGCCCGAGGCCTTCAGTTGCGTCACTTTGGAGCTCTTGGGAAACGGGTCGAGCGGATTCGTCGAAGCCTCGGCCGTGTAGAACCAGAAGTCACCGCCCCAGAACGAAAACGCCCAGGCTGCGCCCGTCTTCACACCGGTGAGCACGTCACTGTTCGGCGTCGCGGCGTTCGTTTTCGAGATTTCTCCGACGCGCGCAGGGGTCGTCGTGAAGAAGCCGAAAAGACGACCGTCTCCCGTTCCCGTGAGCTCGGGCGCCGTGCCCTTCAAACCGTCCGTGAAGTCGCCGATGACATCGAGCTTCAACGTCTGGAGGTCAATCTTGCCGAGACCCTGACCTTTGACCGTCGTCGACGCGTTGTCGATTCCGACGACGTAGAGCGTCTCGTCCTTGGAATCGGTGCCGTTCGTCGAAAAGCCCATGCCCATTCGTCCGAATCCGTGTTGCCCCGTCTTGAACGTCGTCGACGTGCAGGAAGCATCTTTCGTATCCACCTTGAAGAGCGAACCGTCTTCGTAGCTCACCCACGCGATCGCTTGGCGATCGATCGCCATCGAGTTCGGAGTCATCGGACCTGCGTCGCAATCGAGGAGACCGATGCTTTTGAACTTCAGGCTCGCGGGATCGAAGCTGTAGAGCTGCTTTTGGCGGCTCACGACATAGACGAGCTTTGCGGCTTCACTGCAGCCGCTTTCCGAAACGCCGCTGTCGTCCTCGACAACCGTCGTGACCTGTCCGTCTTCTTTGTCTTTGCCGCCGTCGGGTCCGAACCCGCTGACCTCGCGGTCGGTAGAGCTACTGCAGGCGGCGAAAGGAGCGCCTACGCCGAGCGCCGCGAACGTGACGAATAAGACAAGAGGCTTGTCACGGAAAATGCGCGAAAACATCCGGGAAAACTAGCATCGAGAGAGCGTCGGTCAACGTCGGTTTTCCTCACTCTTCCATGAGGCGTCTCCCGTGGTATGAGGCCCGTCCAATGGAAATTACGATCGCAGCGGCCATCGAGGCGGCCGCAAAGGCTGACCCGACTCGCGGCTTTCGATTCGTCTCCGATCGCGGTGTTCCGGGATTCGCGAGTGAGAATCCGGATGCCAGCGAGACCTTCTTCTCGTTCCAGTCGCTCGAGCGCTCCTGTGCTCGCTATGGCGCCGCGCTCCAGGCGCTCGGTCTCAAGAAGGGTGACCGCGTCGCGCTGATTCTCCCCGCGAACGAAGACTTCGTTCTTTGTTTCCTCGGAGCGATTCGCGCCGGGCTCGTTCCCGTCCCC
>JAHFDV010000659.1 GCA_023248815.1 Myxococcales bacterium | reverse complement strand
CGGCGTAGGTCTCAACGCCGCCGACAACAAGAACCTCGACTCGATCGCGGCAAGCGGCGGAACGAAGCAATCGATCCCCGTTTCCACCGGCAATACGAAGGTCGAGCTCATCAACGCGCTCAACCAGATTCGTACGCAAGTCGGCGCGTGCAGCTACTCGATTCCGCAACCGCCGAACGGTGAGAAGATCGACTACAACGCAGTCAACGTCTCCATCGGCGGCTCTGCGATCAGCTACAGCAAAGACTGCGCGAACGGTTCGGGCTGGCACTACGACGATCCCGCAGCTCCCAAGCGCATCGATCTTTGCCAAGGGTCTTGCGACGCTTCGAAGGCTGCTGGCGCCAAGGTGTCGCTCGCTTTCGGTTGTTCGACGAAGGGCGTCATCAACTGAATCTCGACGCATCACGATTGGGCGCAATCGTCATCGGCTGCCTGGTGGCGGGCTCCATCGGTGCGTGCAGCAGCGACGCGGCAGCACCCAAGAAGTCCACGCTCGTCGACGACCTGCCGAGCGATCTCGCTTCGTGCGCGAAGAGTGCGTCGACCGGCGTGATTCTGCCGACGCATCTCGTGTTCATTCTCGATCGTTCGAAGAGCATGGGCTTCTCCGATGCCGCTCCCATCTGTGACTCGAATACGCCGTGCGTCGAAGGAAAGTGCGCACAGGGACCGACCGAATCATTTGGACGCTGCGCGGATCTTTTGGATCGCAAGTGGAACGCGGCAAAAGATGCGCTCTACACGTTTCTTTCGGACCCCGGCTCGGCCGGTTCATTCGCCTCGCTCGATACGTTTGCGAAGGCTCCTCTCGACGAGTCCGTGAACGGCCCGTCGTGTCTGAAAGAGTCCTATTTCGCGGAGGGCTCGGTGGCGCACGTCACCCTTCCCGATGCGCAGCCGTTCCGCGATGCGCTCGATCCGCTCGATCCGCTTGGCTTCACGCCTACGTACCCCGCCGTCTATGCGGCTGCTGATTTTGCTTTCACGAAGACGCCCGCGGGTGAGCGCCCGGTCGTCGTGCTCGTGACGGACGGCGCGCCCAATCAATGCAGCGATACCAACACCCCGTCGGGAATCGCGACGCTCGCGAAGAGCTACCTCGAGCGCGGCGTGAATACGTTCGTCGTCGGTGTCGACATGGGCAGCTCGACGATCTCGCAGTTCGATTACGTCGCGTCGTCGGGCGGTTCGACGAGCGTCATTCCGATCGTCGTCGGTAAGGCCGAAGAGACGAAAGAGAACCTTCTGTCTGGCCTCGGGCGCGTGAAGGACGGCGCCTGCAGTCTCGCGATCCCAGCGCCGCCCGAGGGAGAATCGCTCGACTACGATCTCGTCAACGTTGCGCTCGGCAAAGACACGCTGACCTACAGCAAAGAATGCAAGGGCGCGGGCTGGCGCTACGACAACCCTTCGAGCCCTTCGCGCATCGATCTTTGCCCGAGCTCGTGCACCGCATCGCGCAAATCGAAGAGTGCTCTCAGTGTCGCGTTCGGTTGTGAAACGAAAGGCGGGGTCATCCTGTGACGGACCGAACGCGCAGCCTCGACGGGCGAAGGCTGCGATTCGGTCCTCGGTAGGTACGACTCTACCCCGCCAATTCTAGTGTTCCCGGCGCGCATTCGCGCGCGCGGGTCGGCGGGGTCATTTTGTGACGGACCGAACGCGCAGCCTCGACGGGTGAAGGCTGCGATCTGTCCTCGGTAGGTACGACTCTCACCAAGGAAACCACGTGCGTGGCATCGTTTGCCACGCCGTGGGGCGACGCGAATCGCCTTCGGGGAGAACGAGAGACCCGACGTAGTCGGCGTGCTCATAAACGCTGCCGATCGAGCGCGCGATCTTGTCGAGATCGTCGTCACTGACGACGCCGTTGCTCGTCGCTTTGTAGAACTGGACGGTGATACGAACGGGGAACGAGGGATCGCGCTCGAGGCGAAGGTTTCGCCCTTCGTTCACAGGGCCGAGGTTGGGACCGTGACCGAGGACAGCGTTCTCGACGTCGCTGCTCTCGGCGCGTCGCTCGTAAGCTGCCCCGCCCTTCATTGCGGGCGAAGCGGGAGGCGGTGAAGCTTTCTTGGGAGCGGACATCGAGCCTGCGCTTGCGTAACTCTCGCCGTCATCCGTAGGCATGACGCCTCCCATCGGAGGTCCACCGTAGTAGCGATTGCGTTCACGGTGGCGCAGCGGAACTTGAACGAGGAAGAGCACGTCTGCGCCCTTTGCGATCGCCGAGCGCTCGTTTTCCGTCTTGGGACCACCCTGCGCTTCGATGCGTTGCACGACGTCGCTGCGGCGCTCCGCGGTGAATCCCGCGCGCTGTCCGTTGTTGTTGAAATAGATCTCTTGGCCACGCCCGACCGATCCCGAGGCGTCTTCTGGCCTATTTTCCACGATCGAAACGCTCGTTCCTTCACGCGTGACGAGCAGTGAGAGCACGGCGGGCGACTGCGGCATCGACTGATAGTTGAAGAGGACGGGATTGAACTCGGACTTCCCCTGCTTCGCGATCGGTAGGAACACGGCTTGCGCCGAAGCGAGGTAGTGCGAGTCGCGCGATGCGCTGAGATCGCCCGAGCCGAGAATGCTCGAAGGAACGCTCACGTACGAACGAATGTCCCGGAGAATGTCGGAGAGCGCAACGGAGCGAAGCGAGCTTCCACGCTCGTTTCCGACGCGCACGAAGAATTTGTCGGCAGGGATGTCTCCCGTGCGATCGGCGAAGTTCGGAAAACGAATGACCGGCATCAAGGCGCT
This sequence comes from Myxococcales bacterium, assembly GCA_023248815.1. Lineage (GTDB taxonomy): Bacteria > Myxococcota_A > Polyangia > Polyangiales > Polyangiaceae > JAHFDV01. Next base: position 97 of record JAHFDV010000659.1, on the reverse strand, counting down.
GTGGAACGCGCCGCGATCGTCTTTGCGGCGAACTTGAAGGGTGAGGTCCGTGATGTTCGGGCCTACGGACGATCCTTGCCAGCGGCCTGTGTCTTCC
>JAHFDV010000249.1 GCA_023248815.1 Myxococcales bacterium | reverse complement strand
CATCGTGACGTGCGGCATCTACGGTCTCTACTACGAGTACAAGTTCGCTCTCTCGATTCAGGAAGTTCAGCGCACCCGTGGCATGCAAGTGAATGAGGGTCTACCGGTCTTGGCGATCGTTTTCGCTTTGTTCGGGCTGGCCATCGTCACGTGGGCGATCGAGCAAACCGAAATCAATCGCTGGTACGGCGAGTAACGTCTGCCGATACCCCTCCGACGACCCTTCAGGCATTCTCGGAAGCACCTGAGCTTGGAGAGCTATCGCTCCGCTCTGTCGCGAGCCGCGCGTAGAGGGAAGGCAAAGTGCCCAACGTGAGGGTCGTTGCGGTCAAGAGCCCACCGATGACGACGGTGGCGACCTCCCCCAAATGCGGTGCTCGGGTCCGTGGTCGGCCTCTCGCGTCTACAAGTGGTTGCAATATACAAACAATGGCCATCGCGCGGACGCCTCCGCGCCGCAAGGGGAAGGCCACGCAGCGTGGACGAGCTAGTTTCAGACGCGTGTGAACATCGATACGGACCGTCTCGAGCTCCACATCAGCTAAGGTCCGCCATCCTTCGACGAGCGCCATCACACGCCTAGCGAGAGCTCGTACGCCTCGACATCGCACTCGACTCTCGTTAGAGGAGACGACGGCCAGAGATTCAACCTGGCAGGGGAGATATCGAGATGCTCGAGATTTGGAGTCGCTACTTTCGCTTAGCCAGCCTCGTCTTCACTCTCTCGGCGTGCAACGAGACGAAGCGCAACGCCTCGACCTCCGATTCAAAGACGTCGAGTACCGATACGATCTGCATCGGCAGCCCGGACGCGAAGTCGTTTGCCGTCTACCTGCATGGTGTCGACGGTGTCACCGCTTCATCGCAAGAGCTCGGTAATCGAAAAGTCCTGGAGTCCTTGGCGAAAAATCTCTCCATGCGGATCGCCCTTCCGCGAGCGTCGAAGGCTTGTCCCAATGATGCATCCTCTCTTTGTTGGGGCTGGACCTTCGATGAGCGCGAGCTCGACGCCGCCGCGACCGCCATTCGAACCGCAGCTTCCTCGTGCTTCGAGGGGAAGTCGTTCGGCCTCGTCGGGTTTTCGAACGGCGGCTACCTCCTCACGAAGATGGTTCGCGACTGTTCGTTGAAGCGTCGCGTGCCGCTCGCCTCGTGGGCCGTTGCTGCTGGAAGCGCACTCTTCAAAGGATCACTAGACCCGGAGCCACGTTCCCTATCCGAATGCGGAAAGCTTCGTTTCGTCACCGGCACGAAGGACGAGTTCAACTTCGATCCACAGCATCATCTCTTGGACGAGTTGAAACGTAAGGGCGCCGACGTCGGCGAAGTCGCGTTCGACGGCGGGCATCTCCTCGCAGAGGTTCCACTCGCGTCTGCGATTCAAGAGTGTCAGCGCTGACGTTCCCCATTGCAAAAGAGCTGAGCGTCGCGTCGTTCGACGCCGAAGCCGTTGCCGGTGCCGCCTGCGGCGGCGAGTCCGGATTCGACTCCGATCTCGAGACCGAGCGAAACCATGAGCGCAAGCACGCTGCTCTCTCGACCTCGATCCTCCCACTCGAAAAGCGGCGTCGCAGTCGCAGTCGGCAACGGCACCGACCTCGGCCTCGATCACGCGACGCACACCTCACAAAAACAGAAACCCCCCGCGGCTCACGCCGCGAGGGGTTTCCTTGCACTCTGCACGCTTTACGCGCGCATCGCGCTCAGCGGCTTAGAAGTCGCCGTGGCCGTGGCCCGCGTGTCCACCGCCGCCGCCCGAGAGCCTCTCGTCCTTCGGACGCTCCACCCCGCCCAAATGCCGTACTTGGTGGTGCCAGGCCACGCCTCTCTACGGATGTTTGCGATCTGCAATCAATGACCTGCGCGCACATCTCCGCGCCGCAAGTTGACGTCCCCAAATGGAAACGAGTCTCTTCCTATCGGGCCCGAAGGAGAGCGAAGATCACCAGAAGAGCAAAGATGCAGCCAGCGACTAGCAGCGCACTGAGCGATTTTCGCTTCAGCGAGACGGCAGACGTGGTTTCGAGCGCGGGCGATTCGTTAGGATCGATCCCGTCTGCAATGCAGTCTTCGCGCGTTTTCCGCACGTAGTCTTCGAACCACGTTCCGAACGACTCAGAAACGACCCCGCTCTCTTTCGCCTCGATGACAAAGGCGTCGATCCACCAAACCGACCCCTGCTTCGCACCGCAGTCGATGGCAAAGCACGACCGCGCTCCCGCGTGACCTATCGCAAACATCGTGGAAGGCCAAGACGGCGCGCCGCCGCGCAGGTCCCGATTCCATGCGATGAGCCTTTCGGCGTCGTCCCAAACGTCTAGATCCGAATTCCCGGCGAGCGCGGTGACGGGGAATGGCGACATCGCCTCGCGATATTCCTTCGGGAGGACAATCTGGAGCTCGCGCTCGATCCGATGGAAATCATCGGGCGACATGGGGCGGAGACTATCCGCGGGTTATTTCATCGGTCAAGGCTTGCCCGGTGGCGGCGGCGTCGAGCGCGATCACCCCCGCGTCAGCCCCGTGAGCATCGCGCTGAGTCGGCCCGCGAGCCTATGCACGCGGTTGCACGCCGTCGCTCGCCGCCGCCCATCGCCCGCGCGAGGTCGAGCGCCGCGGAGCCTCACGTGCGTCATTGCGCGCGCGGGCCGCGGAAAGCGGCGCGGCTTGCGAAGATTTGCAAGGAGCTGAGCGTCGCGTCGTTCGACGCCGAAGCCGTTGCCGGTGCCGACTGCGACCGCGAGTCCGGATTCGACTCCGATCTCGAGACCGAGCGAAACCATGAGCGCAAGCACGCTGCTCTCTCGACCTCGATCCTCCCACTCGAAATTCGAACTCGGCGTCGCAGTCGCAGTCGCAGTCGGCAACGGCACCGACCTCGGCCTCGATCTACGCGACGCACACCTCACAAAACAGAAACCCCCCGCGGCTCACGCCGCGAGGGTTCCTTGCACACTGCACGCTTTCGCGCGTAGCGCGTCTACGACTTCTTAGAAGTCGCCGTGGCCGTGGCCCGCGTGTCCACCGGCCGCCGCCGGAAAGCTTCTCGTCCTTGGGACGCTCCGCGACAAGGCACTCGGTCGTGAGCATCATGCTCGCTGGGGTTGCCCCCACCGGTCGCGCGAGCCCGCGCAGAGTGCGTCGCGATGACATCTTCGGTCTCACGCGCCCCGCCTCCCCCAAATGCGGTGCTCGGGTCCGTGCTCGGCCTCCGTATTTACAAATGAATGCAAGATGCACCAATGGCCTCCGCGCGGACTCCTCCGCGCCGCAAGGGGGAGGCCCCAACAGGGAACCCGCTTGTTCAGCCACGCACGCCGAGCCGCAAGCTCTCGCACGCGCGCGCATCCTCGCGTCACACAGTCCTATCGCGTTCGCCAAGTCGAGAGCTGCCGCTGTCTCGCGGGCGCTATTGCGCGCGAGAGCGTCGGCAAATTCCGTGCGGGCTCAGTGCACCGTCTCCGCGAAGACCTTTCCTGAAAGCTGTTCGACACGGGCGCGAAATGAGCGCTCATTCTCGGGCGAATCGAAGCTTCGCTTCGGCACCAAGAACGCATTATTGGCGGCGACGTAGATGCCCAAATATTGTCGGGTCGATACAAGCTTGTCGACGGCAGCCCACGAGACCTTTGATTCGCTCTGCGAGTGAGTTCTTTTCAATCCATCTTGCAGCAGCTGTAGCTCATGCGAGCCCAGGATCGCCGTATTCTTTCCGGTTCGCATGTGGCGACGATAGACCCACGGCAGCGACCACCAGATTACCTTCGGCACGACGATCCAAACCGCGGCAATGCCGAGAGCGGGGATGAACCAAGTCGTCCAGTGGTTTTGCTCCTCGAGGATCGGTAGCGCCATCAAGACGAACAAGAGGCTGCTTGCGACTTGCAAACCTTGGATCATCTTCCGGTAGGACGGAGATAGTCGAGCATTGACGACGCTGAACGCGATCGCATCCTCTTCCTGCAATTCGTACCGCACCTCATCCATAGCTTCGGCTTATCACGACCTTCCCTCGTGAATCGAAGGAAGCACCAACCTTTTCAGCCGCATCCATCGTTTTGCGTGTTCGAACGTATGCAAGTGCACCAATGTCTTCGCACGGACTCCTCAGGGCAGGAATTGGAGACTCGCTAGTTTCAGCCACGCATGCCGAGGTACACGAACGAACGGCGTCGTGCGTACTTGCGCGCAACACTCTTCTCGCGCGCAGGCGGGCTCACCCCTTGAGGCGCACGCTGCGCGCCACGCTCTGTCGCGGCACGTGAAATTTCGCGCCTCGCGCGTCACGCATCCTGCGCCATTGGAGGGTGAAGCCCGCCTGCGCGCTTCGCGAAAGGATCGTCATGCCCAAGTTTCACTCATCTCCCGCTCACGTTGTCGCCTTCGCCCGTCAGCATCGCTTCGCGCCCACCGAAGGCGAAGCCATCCTCTGGTCGCACATCAACGCGTGCCAGCTCGGCGTGTGGTTCCGTCGCCAAGTTCCAATCGGCCGCTTCATCGTTGATTTCCTAGCTCCCAGCATCAAGCTCGTCGTCGAGGTCGATGGCGGCTATCACGCGCAGCGCGTCGCCGCGGATGCGCGCCGTGATCGCAAACTCGCGCGGCTTGGGTATCGCGTCGTGCGGGTGAGTGATGAGATTGTGCGCGCTCAGCCGGGCGAGGCAGTAGCGAAGGTAGTCGCGGCGCTCGAATGAGTCTCGAGCGCCGCGAGTGAGCCGTGTCACCGCATGAGCCCAGTGAGAATCGCGCTGAGCCGAGCCGCGAGCTCTTGCACTCGCGCACTCATCGCCGCGTCGCAAAGCCCTATCGCGTTCGCCAAGTCTAGCGCTGCTGCCGTCTCGCACGCGCTGTTGCGTGCGCAGGTGAAGTACTTGCGCCGCATTGGGACACCCGTGTTCGGCAGCCCTTCCGCCGTTTGCAAGAACGCGCTCTTCGAAGCGCGAGACGCTTGATCGCGAAGCTCTGCATCGCGAATCCTTGCGCCGTGCACCGCCATCGCGAGTTCCTTCGCGATCCGGTAGGCATCCATCTTTTGAAAGGGAAGTTGGGTCTTCGGTTCGTCGTTCATGTTTCGGTGCTCCTCGAAGAGGAAAGAGCACCGAACATGAACGACGAAGACGACGCGCACCGACTCTACGAAAGCAATGCGCATCGCGAGAGACACGTGAAGCGACGCTGCAAGCTACGTGACGCCGCAGGCGGCGCGGGCTTGCGAGATTGCAAAGGAGCTGAGCGTCGCGTCGTTCGACGCCGAAGTCGTTGCCGGTGCCGACTGCGACGGCGAGGCCGGTCTCGAGGTCGATTCCGAGAGAAATCGAGAACGACGGCTCTTCGAACTCGATCCTCCCACTCGAAAAGCGGCGTCGCAGTCGCAGTCGGCAACGGCACCGACCTCGGCCTCGATCACGCGACGCACACCTCACAAAACAGAAACCCCCCGCGGCTTTCGCCGCGAGGGGTTTCCTTGCACTCTGCACGCTTTACGCGCGCATCGCGCTCAGCGACTTAGAAGTCGCCGTGGCCGTGTCCCGCGTGTCCACCGCCGCCGCCGGAAAGCTTCTCGTCCTTGGGACGCTCCGCGACAAGGCACTCGGTCGTGAGCATCATGCTCGCAACCGAAGCCGCGTTCTGAAGCGCCGTGCGAACCACCTTGACCGGGTCAATGACGCCAGCCTTGATCAAGTTCGTGTACTCGTCCGTTGCGGCGTTGGGGTTGCCCCCACCGGTCGCGCGAGCCCGCGCAGAGTGCGTCGCGATGACATCTTCGGTCTCACGCGCCCCGCCTCCCCCAAATGCGGTGCTCGGGTCCGTGCTCGGCCTCGCGCAGTCACACATGAATGCAATATGCACACAATGGCCTCCGCGCGGACTCCTCCGCGCCGCAAGGGGGAGGCCCCGATTGGAACGCGCACCTTCTCGCTGCGCGCAGCAGCTCTGCGGAACGCTCGCTAGCTAGAATGACGGGACGCGCGTTTCTTGCAGCTTCGCGTAAAGCGTCAGGGGCAGAGATCCAAACCGTTTGGCCCCGCAGCTCGTCACACATCGAGAGAGCGTTCTTAGAGACGCCACTCGGAGAACAAAACTGACGAATGTTCGAGGCGGGCGAAAGAGAGGATCCGCGCGGGCTTTCCCATCTTTGCATAGGCAGCGAGCTTGTGATGTCCATCGAGAATGACGCTCACCGCGAACGTTTCCGTGACCTCGTCGCCGAGATTCCTTTGTTCGAGCCACGTCATGACGAGCGCCGTCGGGTGTGCGCCGGAGGCGATAGCGGCGACGTGACGCTCAATCGTGTCAGGGTTCAAGGCTGAGAGTGAGGCGGTAGGAAGAACTATGTTGGAAGTGGGTCCTTCGGATGTCGGCGCCTTGCTCGCTTGAAAGTGGTCCGTTCCAGGCCACGCCGTCAACATGGACTGCTCCGGCTCGGTGACTCGTTCGACGATCCGGTCGACGAGTTGAGCGACATAGTGACCTGTTCGCATCGACAAGACGTACGACCCGAGCGCGTCTAGGACGCCCGCATCAACTTGGGAGAGATCCGAGACCGTGCTCCTAATCTCAGCAGCCTCGTGGGATGCGTTTTCCGGCGCCCATCCGATGAGCCTCAATATGGTTTCGCACGTACCGCAGACGGAGTCAGGGCCCACGTCGTACAACGGGGTTGCACCCGCATAGAGCCACTTGTCCCCTCGGAACACATCCGATCCGGGCTGTGGCGGCGCGTAGTCGATGCGCAGTGTCCCCGCGCCATCGACCAGATCGAAAGATGCAGATCGAGAGGCGTCGTCGACCTCGAGGCGTTCGATCCTCGGCCGCGCGAAAACCCCGGGACTGAATGTCTGCCAAAAATCCGAAACCGCCTTCGCGGACTCGTCGGGTTGCGCATGAAGATCGACGAACGGTTCTCTTCCCGTGAGACGCCACAATGCATGCTGTATGTCCCACTTCTCGAGGACGTTCGGATTCGCCAAATGCTCGATCATCTGTGGCACAACGGCTGGCTCGTTCATGATTTCCAGGGCCGCGGCGAACCCGGTTACGTCGACTCCTTGGACCTCGCCAATTCGAGAAGCGATCTCGGCGGCGAATTCCTTCCTTCCCAAGTTGGCCAACGCGAGAGCCGCGTGTCGCCTCAGCTCGGGATCCGTCAACAGTTCGGCGAGCTTCGGCACAAGCACTTCATCCTCCGAGAACCCCGCGGCCGCGACGGCCTTCTGTGCATGGATTTTGAAGAGACGAGGGAACTGATCCGCCGGGATGCCAACGCGAGCCTTGATGAGAGCGCCAAGGATACGGCTTGCATCCTCGTCGTACGCGCCTCTCAGCAATCGAAGGAGAGCTTCGTGCGCGCTTGCAGTATTCGCGCGGTCCAATAGCCAGAGGAGGCGTGGCCTGCCCTCGTCGCCCGCAAATTCGAAGCGCGCCTCGCATTCGCGAGCAAGTTCGTCCGACCAAGCCTTAGAAAGCTGGTCGATGATGCTCCAAGGTTGGGAAGAAGAGAGGAGCTCTTCGATTGCGCCGTGCGGAGACATGAAGGCAACATTCACACAACGCCGCGCGATCGACTAGTCCAAGCGTGAAGTGCGGCGTCCCAATTTGGCGAGCACGTCCCCCCATTGTTTCGCTGCGATTCGAACGACTGCCTGTTTATTGCTTGGCGGTCGGTTGCGTGTCCGCATTGAGCACCCAGACGCCGTGATTGTCATCCCAGAGATAAGTCGCCTGTTTGGAGCAACCCTTAACGCCCGCGGTCGTCGTGTAGAGGATGTCCGAGTGAAAGGTCGTGGGCACCTGCTTGATTGGCAAAATTTCCAAGGACTCCTTGGGACATTGCATATCGAACGATGCCCGCTGCTTTAGCTGATCGTTCTGGGCCGCAACATTTTGTAGAACGGTATCGCGACTCGGTCCGCACGCTACGGTGGCGCAGAACGAGAAAATTGCTCCGGCAATCGCCAATCTCTCGGCGAGACTGAAACTGCCTTCGTAGAGAGAAAGGCGCGCAGCGAACAATGAGGACATCATTGATCGCACCATAGGGAGCAGTCGGAATCGCCGCGAGTAAATTTTGGTAAGGACTTGCCTGCCACCGTCAACAATGGTTAGTGACCACGCCAAGGGCCAGCTATGGGAATCACCGGTCACATCACGCTCCTCTCGAACGACGAGCTCGATCACCTCATCGCGAACCCCGCGGAGCTCTATGCGATGCCCGAGCGGGCGGAAGAGTTTCACGGTATTCCCATCGCGGCGACAAGCTACTTCGAAGTGTCCGATCTCAGCGCCATGAGCTTTTTGCTCGCGGGAGAATATCCGGGCGCCCCTCAGCCAGGTCCGGATCGTCCCATCGCATTTCTCACGCGCGGCGGTGAGCGCGTGCAGTTTGATGCGTACTTTCTTCATCCCACTCTCAATGGGAACTTCACGCTGCACGAGGCGCGTAAGTTCGGCCCCGCAGATCTCGCCGC
>JAHFDV010000658.1:1255-2861 GCA_023248815.1 Myxococcales bacterium | reverse complement strand
CTATTGCACCGTGCCCATCGCTCGCGGCATGGTGTCCCCGGCTTCCCTGGCGAGCGATGCCCTGCGCGGAGACGATTCATGAAATACAAAACTTTTCGCGGCGTGCTCATCGGCGGAGCAAGCATCGGTGCGATCGGAGGACTCATTCTCCTTACGTCCGCTTGGACGCGTCACCGAAGCGAGCAGCGAGCCGAGGCGCAGGCGCTCGTCGAAGAGACGCGTGCTCGCGCGAGAGCCGAAGCGACGAACCTTCCAGCCCTTCCGACGCAGCCAACGAGCGTCGCGCCCACGAGCACCGACGCGAAACGTTCTCCGATTCGTCCGATGGACCGTTCCATTCTCGCGATCGCAGCGAAGAACATGACGGACGACAAGATCAAGGACGCGTTCTCGGGAAGCCCCTACAAGGTGAGCTTCTATCGCGAGGGCTCGCGGACGCAGCCGGCGCGTGCCAAAGTCGATCTCGATCGAGACGAAAAGTGGGACGAGAAGTGGACCTTCGAAGACGATGGCGGGAAGTTGAAGGTGAAGCGGAGTGTCGCGCCTAACGACGACGAGCAGTATCGCGACGAGTTCCGCCTCGAAGGCGAAGAATGGGTCCGAAAGAACTAAAGCAACGGTTGGCCGCAGCGCTCGTTGCATCGCTCGGCCTCATCGCGTGCACGCCGCAGCGCGCGCCCGATCCTGGTTCCCACGACCCCTTGGCGGAGGAATCGATCGATCGGGATGGTATCGCGCTCGATCGAGACGCAACTCGTTCCGACGCGACGACGGCGCCAGCAACGGCCTCCGTCTCCGTGGCCGCAGGATCCGCCTCGGCAACGCCGATGGCAGCTGCGAACCATGCACCTCCTGAAATGGCGCTCGTCCCCGGCGGAACGTTTCGTATGGGGGGAGATCGCGAAGGCGAGCTCGACGAACGACCGGCTCACGACGTCACACTCGCCCCCTTCTTTCTCGATCGTCACGAGGTCACGAACGCCGACTACGAGCGCTGCGTCGCCGCGAAGAAGTGCGCATCTCCCGATCGCAACTTGCCCGTACGCAAGGGCTACACGTCTCCTGCAACCTATTTCTCTCCGCGCCGCCCCGTCGTCGCCGTCACTTTCTCGGACGCAGAGAAGTACTGCGCCTTTGTCGGCAAACGATTGCCGCGCGAAGCGGAGTTCGAGCGCGCGATCCGCGGTGAAGATGGGCGCCGCTTTCCGTGGGGAAACGAGCCCCCGACCGAAACGCGCACCGTGTTCGCGCGCGATCTCGCAACGGGAAAGCCGGACGAGGTCGGTGCTCATCCCGCGGGGCGCGGACCTTACGGCCATGATGATCTCGCGGGCAACGTGTGGGAGTGGATGGCCGACGACTACGACCCGATAGCCTACAGGCGCAAGACCGCGGCGCTCGGCGTTCCGGGTTCGTGCGCGGAGATTCTAGCGACGCAAGACGAGCTCCGCGCTCACGGTGAGGAGGGCTTCACGGGCTCGAATCCCATCCCGACGATCTGCGAGAAAGTCCTCCGCGGCGGCGCATTCAACTACGACGCATTCGGCCTACGGTCGACCAATCGCGTGCATCATCCAGGCAATTTTCATCTCGTGATGAGCGGTTT
>JAHFDV010000658.1:0-1245 GCA_023248815.1 Myxococcales bacterium | reverse complement strand
ACGCCCATGGTTACATTGGAGCTCATGGCCATTCCAGCAGTCGCTCCCATGGCGGTTCGTCGTGCCATCGGCTCGTTCACGGTCTCGAAAAAGCGTAAGCGCATCGCTCTCGCCGTCGCGGCCGTCGCCGACGCGATTCAGCTCGGGCTCTTCCCCATTTTCGTAGAGGGCGCATTCTCGATTCCGGACGACGCGCTCGACATCGTCGTCGCGATCGCCTGTATCGGAATCCTCGGATTTCGCGCGCGGCTCTTGCTCGCGATCGCCGCCGAGCTCGTGCCAGGTCTCTCGCTCTTCCCCTCGTGGACGCTCGCCATCCTCAGTCTCAAGACCGAAGAAGAGGTGGTTCCCCTTCTCGTTCCGAGCGAATCGACGGCGGTTTCTTCGAACGCCGTTTCGCCCGCGTTCAGCGGGTCGGAAGGATCCCGAGGCGCACTTTCTTCTCGAGCGGCAGTCCGTCGCGAAGAATCTTGATCGCGACGTTCTTGCCGACGCCCTTCGTGCTCGCGAACCACTGAAGCTCGGTGCCACGCGTCACGGGCGTCCCGTCGAAGGCGACGATTACGTCGCCAGGCTGCAATCCGCCGCTCTCTGCGCCACTTCCCGCCGCGACGGTGTCGACGTAGACGCCGTCTCGCACGTCGTCGGCGATCTTGTGCTGCTTGCGCTCCTCTTCGGTCAACTGTCGCAGCTCGACCATCTCGACGCCAAGCGCGCTTCGCGTGAGATGTCCGTCACGCATGAGCACGGGCAAGAGCTGCTTCACCATGTTGATGGGGATCGCAAAGCCGATATTTTGCGCGCCGCCGCCGCGAATCGCCGAGTTGATACCGATGACCTCGCCACGGAGATTCAAGAGCGGTCCGCCCGAGTTGCCCTGATTGATCGCGGCGTCGGTCTGGATGAAGTTGTAATAGCCGCTGGGGTCGAGCGGTACGTCCTTTTGCGTGCGATTTTTCGCGCTGATGATGCCGGCGCTCACCGTGTGCTCGAGCCCGAACGGGTTTCCGATCGCGACCACCCAATCGCCGACTTCCATGTCGTCGGAGTTGCCGAGCGAGATCGGCGAAAGCGTCGCCGGGTGCGTCCTGTCGTTCTCGATCTGGATGACGCCGATATCTGTAGGCTGATCCGTGCCGACGACGCGCGCGGGGAATTCCCGCTCGTCGGAGAGGCGCACCGTGATCTTTTTCGCGCTGTCGACGACGTGATGGTTCGTGAGAATCGTCCCGTCCTTGTCGATGA
>JAHFDV010000248.1 GCA_023248815.1 Myxococcales bacterium | reverse complement strand
CGCAGTCGAGAATCGCGCGTCGTCGTCGAAGCGCGCCCTCGTCGAAAGCTCCATCGACACGATGCACGCGATGGCCGTCGTCGGCGAGACTCTCACGCACTTGACCGCGACCGCCGATCAGCCGGGCATCCACGCCGGCATGAGCTTCGCGACGCTGCGAAGTCTCGCGCCGCTCGAGAGTCGCGCCGAGACGGAGATCATGACGGACCGTCTCACGCAGATCGCGCACGGGTTCGACGAGCTGCAATCCGAGCTCGAAAGAGAGCACGAAGAGGATCTGGCAAAGGCGTGCAACATGCCCGAGTCTTCGCCGAAAAGTGCGTGCATCGAAGAGCTGAAGGTCGCGCGCGACCTCGTCGAGCGATGCCGCAAGCGTCTCCTCGCAGCACCTTTCGTGGCGAAAGACGGCCCGACGAAAGTTGCGCCCACGACGAACATCACACCGACGAGCGCCGCGCCAAAGGTCGAGCTTTCGAAGCCAGCTCCGCGCCCCGTTTCTGCGAAGACGATCTCGGAAGACGCCGCCGACAAGAACGCGCCGAGGGGCCCCAAGCCTCCCGAGGTCGCACGCGGAAAGAAGCTCACGCTCACGTTCGACTCCACGCGCTGCATTCATGCGCGTCACTGCGTGACGGAATCTCCGCGCGTCTTCAAAGCGAACACTCCCGGCGAATGGATCTTCCCCGACGAGTCCGATCCGCAAGTGCTCGCCGCTGTCCTCCGCGAGTGTCCCTCGGGCGCGCTCACCTATGAGCTCCATGACGGTGCCGAAGGCGAAGGCAGCCCGCGCGAGCTGACGCCCGAAGTGAACCTCATTCACCTGCGCGAAAACGGACCCTATGCCGTGCTCGCAGAGATGCGCCTCCGCGGAAAGCCTCTAGGGTTTCGCGCAACGCTGTGCCGCTGCGGCGCTTCGAACAACAAGCCCTTCTGCGACGGAAGCCACATTGCGGCTGGTTTTCAAGCCACGGGCGAACCTGCGACCATGAGTGCGGATGCGCTCGAATCACGCGCCGGCAGCTTCGACATCGAGCCCACGAAGAACGGCCCTCTCGCCGTGAGCGGCAACGTCGAGATTTGCGCGGGGACGGGACGCGTCGTTTTGCGAACGGTCGGAACGCGCCTTTGTCGCTGCGGTCACTCGAAGAACAAGCCGCTCTGCGACGGCTCGCATGGGGCCGCGAATTTCGTGGCTGACTGAAGAAAGCCAGAATACTGCGAGCAAACGGCAGGGATACCTCCTCGCTTCCTTTCGTGACCGCACGCACCGCCGCCCGCAAAAACGCCACACCTTTCGCGATCACCGTCACGCAAGAAGCCCTTTTCGCCGGGGTTTTTACGTGAGGCGGTGACGGGCGAACTGGCGCAAAACTTGAAAGGACGCGCGGCAATGGCAAGCAAGTCGAAGTCCCTTCCGTCGCAGAGCAAGAATGTCGAACCCAAAGGAGGATCACCTGGCGCGCCGAAGTCCTCGTCTCCGAAGAATGGCTCGCTCAAGACATCGATCGGCAAGGGCGGCGAAACGCACCAGACGTCGGGCGTGGCCTTCACGACGAATCAGGGAATTCCCGTCTCGGACGATCAGAACTCCCTTCGCGGTGGCACGCGCGGCCCGACGCTTCTCGAAGACTTCGTCCTTCGCGAAAAGATCACCCACTTCGATCACGAGCGCATCCCCGAGCGCATCGTCCACGCGCGCGGCAGCGCGGCTCATGGCTACTTCGAGACCGAAGTCTCGATGTCCAAGTACACGAGCGCTTCGTTTCTGCAGAAGAAGGGTACGCGAGTCCCAGTATTCACCCGCTTTTCGACCGTTGCTGGCGGGTCGGGATCCGTCGATCTTCCGCGCGACGTGCGTGGCTTCGCGGTGAAGTTCTACACGGACCAAGGAAACTTCGATCTCGTCGGAAACAACATCCCCGTCTTCTTCATTCAAGATGCCATCAAGTTTCCCGACCTCATTCACTCGGTGAAAATGGAGCCGGATCGCGGCTTTCCGCAGGCTGCTTCTGCCCACGACACCTTCTGGGATTTCATCTCGCTCATGCCCGAGAGCACGCACATGATCATGTGGGCGATGAGTGATCGCGCCATCCCGCGTTCGCTGCGTATGATCGACGGTTTCGGCGTTCACACTTTCCGTCTCGTGAACGATGAAGGCGTCTCGACCTTCGTGAAGTTCCATTGGCGGCCGACGATCGGATGTCAGTCCGTCGTGTGGGACGAAGCCGTGAAGATCAGCGGTGCCGATCCTGACTTTCATCGCCGCGATCTTTGGACGGCGATCGATACGGGCGCATATCCCGAGTGGGAGCTCTTCTTTCAGCTCTTCTCTGAAGAAGACGCGAAGAAGTTCGACTTCGACGTGTTGGACCCCACGAAGCTCATTCCCGAAGAGCTCGTGCCACTCACGAAGGTCGGACGCATGGTGCTCGATCGCAATCCCGACAACTTCTTTGCCGAGACCGAACAGGTCGCCTACTGCCCGGCGAACATCGTCCCCGGTATCGATTTTTCGGATGATCCGCTTTTGCAGGGTCGACTCTTCTCCTACCTCGATACGCAGCTGTCGCGCCTTGGCAGCTCGAACTTCCACGAGCTTCCGATCAACGCGCCGAAGTGCCCGATGCACAACTTTCAGCGTGATGGCCACATGCGGACGACCGTGCCGAAAGGCCGCGTAGCCTACGAGCCGAACACGCTCGATGGCGGCGGTGCACGGGAGACGCCGAAGGGCTATGTCACGCATCCTCGTGCAGTGAGCGGCGTCGCCGTGCGCGAACGCTCGAAGTCGTTCTCCGATCACTTCACGCAGGCGAAGCTGTTTTTCTCGAGCCAAACGGAACCCGAGCAAAATCACATCGTCGCCGCCCTCGTCTTCGAGCTCGGAAAAGTGGAGACGCCCGCCATTCGTGATCGTGTTCTCGGGCAGCTCGTGAACGTCGACGCGAAGCTCGCAAAACGCGTCGCCGATGGACTCGGCGTACCACTCCCGGCCGCGGTGCCGGCGGCGGTCCCCACGAAGAAAAACGTGACGCCTTCTCCCAAGCTCAGCCTTCTCCAAAATGCGAAGGCGACGCTGCAAGGGCGCGTCGTCGGAATCCTCGTGACGGACGGAACGGATCCCGCCGTCGTCGATCGCACCAAGAAGACCGTCGAAAAGGAAGGCGCGAAGCTCTTCGTCGTCGCACCGAAAGCGAGCGGCGTGAAGCTCTCGAATGGAAAGGCTCTGGCCGCCGATGGCGCGCTCGCAGGCAGTCCCTCCGTCTTCTTCGATGCCGTCGTCCTCGCTCCTTCTACGGAAGGAGCAAAGGCGTTGACGAAAGAAGGCGCGGCGATCGATTTCGTTCGCGACGCGTTCGGTCACTTGAAGGTGGTGGGTCACGTGAAATCGGCCGCCGCCTTGCTCGCGAAGGCCGGCGTCGAAGCCAATGCCGATCGCGGTGTCGTCGCCGTGGACGACGGACCCGAGAAGTTCGTCGGCGAGGCGAAAAAAGGGCGCGTCTTCGAGCGAGAGCCAGAAGTGCGTACCGTGTACTGACGTAGGCGTTACATTGCAGGCGTGAGAGCCACCATTTTCGTTCGATTGAAGCGCGACGTTCTCGATCCCGAGGGCGACGCGATCGCGGAGGCGCTCGCCCGAACAGGGGCGTCTGGAATCGAGAGCGTTCGAGTCGGCAAGGTCTTCGAGATCGAAGTCGCCGGCCGAACGCGCCAGGGCGTCGTGCGCGAGCTCGAGAAGATGGCCCAGGAGCTGCTCGCAAACCCCGTGACCGAAGACTTCGAAATTAGAATCGACGACTGAGCGCTCGCCGCGATTGAGCGCGGCACGGTCGAATGCGTCGCAAACGTCCGGCTACAACGACGAGACGAGTACGCGATCGTGGAGGTGGTAGCCGACGTCGTCGCGAACGAGGAGCTCGCCGAGGAAGTTCTTTCGCAGGAACGACATTGCGACGTGAACGCGGTTGCGTATGGCGGACTTGTGCGCGACCTCGCCCGGCCATCCGACTTCGAAGGCGAGATCGAGCGAAAGGGTGGGCGGTTGGCGCGCTGCCAACCTCATGAGGATGCGGAAAGCGGCGAGCGGAATGTTGTCGATCGTGATGCGACCGAGGCGGGCAAACCGTTTCGACAGATCCTGAGGAACTTCGAGCACGATGTTTCCGTCGCGCGCTGCCAGCGTCTCGAATCCGAACTTTTCGAGAAGACCCACCGAGGCCATGAAGCAGAGGCGCGCGTCCGCCGATTTGCGGTACCACGTGGCGCCGCGATCGTCGGGCGAGAAGATCATGGCGAGCGACTCCTCGACGGCCGTCTTGTGCGCGGACGTGTTCTCGCGTTCGTAACAAAGGAGCTCGTAAAAGAGGAGGATCGCGCGAGCGATGGCCCCCGCGGCGTCGCGAGCTCCTTCTTCACGGACGGAGTGGGCGAACTTCTCCGCGTCGGCATGGGAGCCCGCACGCGCGAGAACGATCGCTCGGAAGGCATGCGTCTCACCCATCTCGTTGCTCGACGCGTGTGTTTCGACGGCGCGTTCGATCGCGGGAGCCAGTGAATCGAGATCTCCACGGACGAGGAGGAAGCGGGTTTTTTCACGGAGGATTTCGGCGGCAAGGCGCACCACTTCGCCGTGCATTGCCACTTCGAAGGCTTTTTCGAATTCGATCTCGGCTTCGTCGAACTTCTTTTGCAGCGTGAGGATGTCGGCCAAGGCGAGTCGCATCGATGCATTCAAGATGGGCCAGTGCGGGCTCTCCTCGATCGAAGTGCGGGCGATCGACCCCGCGAGGTCGAGCCGGCCGAAGTCGACCAGAATCGCGACGTACAGACTCGGATATCGGAGAAGTGACCAGTTCGCCTGCAGCTTGCGCGCGACGGCGTATCCTTGCTCGATGACCCGGCGCGCCTCGTCCATGTAGCCGAGCCGTTGCGCGGCGAACCCGAGGGCAAACGCTGCCTCGCACTCGAGTGCTTCGGCGCGGAGCTCGCCGCAAAGCTCGAGCGCTTCGAGACCACGCGCGTAAGCGTATTGAGCATCGCCGACGGAAGAGGCAATGCTCGCTGCGGTCGTCAGCGCTGCAATGCGATCGCGGTCGTTTGCAGGGGTCAGCTCGATGGCCTCTTCTGCAAGGCGCTGCGCCAGCGAGAGATCGCCGAATGCTCGCTCGATGTACGCACGCATCCGAAGCCAAGACGCGCGCTTGGCGTCGGAGAGTGCTTCGAACGCGGCTTTCTGCCCGTCGTTCCCGAAGATCGCCAGATAAGAAGAGACCGAACCGCCGGCGAGCGCCAAGCGACCGAGCGCCTCTTCCACGAGGTAAACGTGACCTGGTACTTGCGGGAGGCCGAGCGGCGGAAGGGCGATCTGAACGAGATCCGCGCGCCAACGCTCGAGGACGAAAACGGATTGCGTTCGCGTCGTCCCGAAATAAGGGACGACTTCGCGTCCGACGCGGGCCAGGATGAGGTCCGAGTACGCTGCAAACGACTCCTCGAGCACGGACTTCTCGAGCTTCCTTCGTAAGAATTCTCGGATGGGGACGAGCAGGCGGAAAGAGCCGCCGCGATCGGAAGCATTCACGAGGAAGTTCATCGACGTGAGGCGATCGAGTCGGTCTTCGACGCTGTCGAGCGTGCCCGCGAAGAGATCGATGGCTTCTTCGAACCGAAAAGAGCCGGCGAAGAGCGAAAGAGCGACGAGTGCTCTCTGATCTTCGCTCGCGAGATTGCGCCACGACCACTCGATCGAATCTTCCATCGTGCGATGGCGGTCCGGATGAGACGTCGCCGCATTCGAAACGTTGAGCAGGTGATCGTCGAGTTGGCTCGCTGCGAGCGCGGGTCCTACCTTCGCGATGTGAGTCGCTGCCAGCTCGAGCGCGAGCGGGATTCCATCCGTGATCGTCGCGATCTTCGTATAGAGCGCTAGTGAAGCCGCGTCCTGCGAGGTTGGTTGCCCCTCCGAGGTCGTGTGCTTGCGCAAAAGACGAATGGCCGCCGCCGACCAGTCTTCGGCGATGGCGAGCGGCTCGAGGGCAAGCTGCATTTCGAACGGCAGTCCGGTCGATACGCGCGATGTCAGGAGAAGGTGCGAAGCCAACGTCGAGAGACGCGTGAGCGATTGAATTTCGTCGGCGAGCTGTTCGATGTTGTCGAGAACGAGGAGTGACACGCCGCGCTTTTTGAGCGCCTCTTCGAGGCCGCGAACGGTCGGCCGCTCGTCGAGCGCGAGCTTTGCCGCGTCTCCGATCGCGAAGAGCACGTGGTCGAACGAAGTTGCGCTCGAGAGATCGACGAAGAGCGACCTTTTGGATGCAGCAAACTGTCGCGCCAGTGCCGTCGTGCCGAGGCCACCATGCCCTGAGACGACGAGCAAACCCGTAGGAGAAGCGAACCAGCCCTCGAGAACTTCGAGCTCGGACTCACGCCCGATCAGGTTCGGTGTTTCGGTGCGATCGTCGGGCAGACTCATTTTCTCTCAGGGCCAACCTCAGGACGGCTGGTCTTGCCCCTTCACGATCACGCGAGGATCGAGGAGGTACCCTGTATCGTCGCGCATGAGGAGCTCGCCGAGAAGGTTCTTTCTCAAGTAGGAAACGGCAACGTGGACGCGGTTGCGACTGGCGTTTGCACTGGCAGATTCGCCGGGCCAACCCACCGCGAAAGCGCGAAGCATGGGGAGTCCACCCTCCGAGCGACGCGCCAGGACGGAGAGGATGCGGTAGGGCGCGAGGGGCATGCCATCGAGAACGGTGCTGCCGAGCTTGGCCCAGCGGTTCGTATCGTCGGCCGAGAGCTCGAGCTCGACATTGGTCCACGCGTCGGAGGGAATCGAAAAGCCGTAGCTCTCGAGTTTGCTCGTGCACGCCGAGAACGCGATGCGCACGTCGCCACTCTGCGAGTACCAGCTCGCGCCGCGGTCATTCGGGCGAAAGATGTCTTGCAAGGTCGCGCGCACGGTGCTGGCCGTAGCTTCCGATTTGCCATAGGCATAGCGGCGGAGCTCGTACGAAAGAAGAATCGTGCGAGCGAGGGCCCACGAGGTGTTTTCGGCCGAGTGCGCGTAGACCGACGCGGCCAAGGCTTCGGCGGCTCCGAGGTCTCCCTGTTCGACCAAGACGACAGCACGGAGCGCGTGAAGGTCTGGATCTTCACTGACGAATGGATGTGTCGCGACGGCCTTGTCGACGAAGTGAAGGCAGGCTTGCACGTCGCCGCGCACCACCTCGAGAAGGGCGCGCTCACGAAGCACGTTGGCGCCGAGGAGCGAGATGTCGGCGCCGAGCGCGATGTTGAAAGCGGCGTCGGAAGCCGCCGCGGCTTCGTCATAGCGGCGCGTGAGCGTGAGAACACCGGCGAGCGCTGCATGCATCGTCGAACGCGCCGGAGCCGTGCGCGAATTCTTGATGGCCGTGCGAAGCATCTGCTCGGCGGCTTCGAGCTCACCGCAATCGAAGAGGATGACCGCATAGATTGCGGGGTAGCGCTCGAGGCACCAGTGATTGTCGAGCTCCTTCGCGATCGCATACCCGCGCTCGACGACGATGCGCGCTTCTTTGACGTAGCCGAGATAGCGCGTCGCGTAGGCGAGCATGAACGTCGCCTCGCATTCGAGAAGACGATCGTTCAGCTCTTGCGCGAGCTCGACGGCCTCAATCGCCGCGGTGTAGCCCTCGTCGTAGTCTTGATTCGTCGAGTGGATGCGCGAGAGCACGACGAGGCTCGCAGAGCGTTCGATGTCGAGCGCAGGAGAAAGCTCGAGCGCACGAATCGCACTCTCTTTTGCGGCGGCCACGTCTCCTGCGGCGCGTTCGACGACTGCACGCGAACGCAGCCAAGATTGCCGTTCGGGAGTGGTGAGCGTGTCGAAGTGCTTGTTGATCTTGGGGTCGCGAGCGAGCTCCAAGTACGAAGACATCGAGCCGCCGGCGATCGCGAGTCGCGAGAGCGCTTCGAGCGCGTTCCAAACGTCCTTCGCGGCGGGGACGAGCGGCTCGGGCGGCTGGACGACGCGAACGAGATCGGGGCGCAGACGTTCGAGCGCAGCCACGGAGCTGCGGCGCTTCGTACCGGAATACTTCTCCACGTGCACTTCTGCGCGATCGAGGATGACACGTGCATACGCGCGGTACGCCTCTGCGAGACCTTCCCCTTCCAGCTTTCGTCGGGCAAATTCCCGGATGGGAACGAGCACGCGGAACGTGGGCGTGGCCTCGTAGGTCGTCAGCAGAAAGTGCTGATCGACCGGGAGAAGAAAGCTCTGATCGACCAGCGCCTCGAGGATCTCTTCCGAGTACCAGTCGACGCCGACGAAGAGCTCGCTCGCTTCACTGAAGCCGAACGTCCCTGAAAAGAGGGAAAGCCACGAGAGGGCGAGCCGTTCGCGATCCGAAAGAAGCTCCCACGACCATTCGATGGACTCTTCCATCGTGCGTTGACGCAGGGGTTGACCCGAAAGCTGGCTGCGAACGTCGAGAGGATTGC
>JAHFDV010000247.1:4501-8489 GCA_023248815.1 Myxococcales bacterium | reverse complement strand
TGGGGCCTTGGATCCCGAGATCTCGGCGTACACCTTCGCCGAGGTTCCATTGTACGAGAGCTCGTAGGTAAGGTGCGATGGCTTTCCGTCGTTGATGAATCCGAGGTCCATTCCCGCAGCGCCGTCTGCGGTCACGAGCATGACCTGGCCGTTCGTCTGCACGATCGAGATGCCCTTTGTTCCGTTCGTCGCCTCGAAGAGGGTGGAGTTCAACGATCGTTTCAAGAAGAGGTAATCCACCTCGCATCTGAGCTTGCAGGCCTCCGTCGGCTTTTGGCCCGCGAGCAGCGCAGTCGTATCGATCTTCACTCCGATGTAGCTAGCGGCGGGATCGGGGAGGTCGAGCTGCAACGAAGGTGAGAGCGGATCAGGACCGCCCGAGACGAGGATGGACGCTTTGCCGAACCCGGGGGGCATGGGCACGATCACTCCCAAGCCGCCGTCGTTGAAATCGTATCCGGCGCTCGGGCCGCAAAGCCCTGAATCGTCGGCCTGTGCCTCTGCGAGCGCATCGGTCGAAGCTTCGTTCGTAGCGCCGTCAGGCGTGGGAGAAGCGTCGCCGAGAAAAGCGTCTGGAGGAAGCTCGGAGAGCGTCACTTCGTCGAGGCCGAGAAGGCCCGCGCAACCGAGGGCGCACGAAAGCAGGATGCAAGCGAGAAGCGGGCGACGCCTCAAAATGTCACCAACGTGCTGAGTCCGTTCTTCGAAGGTGAAAAACGCGCGCTCGTTTCGCTTCCTTTCGGTGCCGTCAACCAAAGGACGACACCCGCAGCGATCGCAACGACGCCGATCGTCATCACTGCGCCGCCGAGGTTCACGTCGCTACGGTAGCCATTCACCTTGTCTCGCTGCGTGGTGTCGACACACTTGCCATCGGGACACTTCCCGCTCTCGTCGTCGTAGTTACCTTTACCGCTCAGCATCACGACCGCGCCGATCGCCGTCGCGACGATGCCCGCACCGCCGACGACATAACCGACCGTTCGTTGCGTGCTGCCAGAGCTCTTCGTCGTGCTCGGCGATTCGCCCGCGAGCGCATTCGATGTCGTGCCTCCTTGCGCAACGTTGCCACCGGCCTTTCCAGACGGCGCCTCGAGCGCGAGGGTGAGAGACTGTCCTTCTTTGGAGATGTCACCTTCGGCCTTCGTTTCGTTCGCGCCGAGACGTGCAATGGCAACGTGCTTTCCGAGATCCACTTTGATCGGCTGTTCGAGCGACGTGAAGGGAAGTGCCTTTCCATCGAGCGTCAAAGCGACTTGTGGCATCGACGATGCCCAGGCGGCGCGGACGATGATCGTCGGCACACGCGTCTCGAGAGCATCGGCTCGCTCTTTCGCCGCGGCGCTTCGTTCACGTTGCGCAACCTGCCGCGTCACGCTCTCGACCTCGCGAAAGAGCGTGAGGGCAGAAGCTGGGCGCTTCGTCTTCTCGTAGCAATCGGCGAGATTGAATTTCGTGCCTGCGCCGGGATTCAGCGCGAGCGCTTTCTCGAATTCGGGGCACGCCTCGTCGAACTTCTTCTCCTTCATCAGCCGCTGACCGTTCGCGAAAAATGTCGCAGAGGAGTCGTCGGCGAAGGCAAGGTGAGGAGAGACGAAGAAAAGGACAACGAAGGGAAGCGTCGCACGCATGAGCATCAGTTCTCAGAATTGAAGCTATCGGCTTTTTGCCCAGGACGCTTCTCTTGCGTGCGTTTCGCGGTTCCAGACGCTGGCGTCTTCGCGGTCGAGTTCGCCTTCGAGATTTTCGATTGGGATGCCGCGGGAAGGGGAATGGGAATCGTCGGCGTGACGAGACCGGCATCGGGACCTTCCTGGATGGCTGCGATCGGAACGAGCCCACCGCCAGCGGAGGACGCCGCGCTCGTGAAGGAAGCCGCGCTCGCCGAGGCCGTCGATGTGGGCTCCTCTTGTAGAGCGCGAGTGGATCGCAACATGGCCGCGACACCGAAGAGGCCTGCGATCAACACCACGGCGACGACCCCGCCACCGACGACGATCTTCCGCGAGGGCGAGGCAGCTCGAAAGTCGCCGGAGACGGCGAGCCCCGGCACCGTCCCGCCCGGGAGACGTGAAGCACTCTCGGCATCGCGCGACAAGATGAGTGTGCCGCCCTGTGAAGTCGGTCCTGAAGGGCGAACGTGGGCTTCGGAGGAACTCCTCGGAAGTGTCGATGCCAAGGTGCTCGCCGCAGTGAGATCTGCGCGCACGGCGGGGAAACCGAGTCGAGCGACGATTCGTGCCGCCGATTCCTTGCCGCGATTCGTTCCGTAAAGCGCGATCGCATCGGCGAAGTCGGCGAGATTGCCGAACCGTTGGGTGCGATCCTTTCGCAAACAAACCGCGACGGCACGCGCGAGCCCAGGCGGGGCAGAGGCTAGTGGCGGAGCGATATCGCTGCCGAGAATGAGCACCGAGAGCTCGGGCAACGTTGCGGCATCGAAAGGGAGCGTCGCCGAGACGAGCTGGTAAAGGACGACGCCGAGCGAATAGATGTCCGTGCGGACATCCAGATCTTTCGCAGAGCGCAGCTGCTCGGGAGACATGTAGCTCGGCGATCCCAAGAGTGTCGAAGTCTTCGTCATCGCGAGGGAGACGTGGCCCTCGCCGATCGACTTCGAGATCCCGAAGTCGAGGACCTTCACGATCTCTTGCCCGTCGATCTTCGCGAGAAAGAGATTCGAGGGTTTGAGATCGCGATGAATCGTCTCGTGCTCGTGCGCCTCGGCGAGCGCCTCACAAGCTTCGAGCACGTAGTCGACGGCCACCTCGGAGGAGAGGGGACCTCGCTGATCGACGAGGGCCGCGAGATCGGAGCCCTCGAGATATTCCATCACCATGAACGGCGTGCCGTCGTCCATCGACGCCACCTCGAGGACACGCGCGACGTGGCGGCTCTTGATGCGACTTGCCGAACGCGCTTCGCGAAAGAAGCGATGAACGAGCTCGCGGTCTCGTGCGAGCTCTGGGAGGAGCATCTTGATCGCGACGCGTTCGCCGTTCTCGGCACGTGCCGCAAACACCCGGCCCATTCCGCCTTCGCCGAGCAGGCGCTCGACCTGATATTTGGAGCCGAAGCTCGGCGGAACCATGTGCCGAGAAGAATACCGTCTAACGCCGAGCACGCGCAAACCTCGCCATTTTTGCGACACGCGTTGCACGGCGCAACAACTCTAGTTCTTGATATGGCTCGGCTTTCGTCCGAAATTTCGATGCGACGGTAAATCGCAACCATTCGTTGCTTTTATGCCTTGTCGCCGGTTTTCGGCATCCCCACAACCGAGAGCACCTTGGTCGCCACTCTCCTCGCCATCGCTCTCGTCTTCTTCGTCGCCGATCTCGCGTACGTGATCGATCACTACTTCGTGCATCACGATCGTGAGCGCTATCGCGTCACGCACGCGCGGCACCATCGTCGCTACAATGGCTCGAAGGACGCGCCGCAGCTCGATGCCTACGAGCTCTCGACCTATACGAGTGCGGCGATCGTTTCCGTCATCGCGACGAGCGCGCTCTCGCTCATGACAGGGAACCCCGGCTTCGTCATCGGAGCCGCACTGAAGTACGTGCACTCACTTCTCTTCCACCTCTATCAACACGGCTGGTGGGGCGCGCTGCCGCTTCGAAAGCAAGGCCTCGGCGAGCCGAAGCGAACGTGGGGCTTCGCGAGCGCGCAATATCACGCGTACCACCACTCGCATCCCGATGCGCCCGTCTTCACTTTCTCCGAAACTTGGGCCGGGTTCGATCGCATTCTCGAGATCATTCATCCGTGGCTCGTGCGATTCACGAAAGACGGAAGCGCCCACGTTCGTCGCGGCGGGAGGAGGCTCGCTTGAATTGGATCGGGATGGATGTGCGCGCGTTCGTTCTCGCGCTCGTCGGAATCGCGATCGGATCGGCCATCTACGCGCTGGCGCTGACGAGCGGAATCGATGCGCCCTATGTCGTCGGCATTTTCGCAGGCCTCGTCACGATGGTCGCGGGAA
>JAHFDV010000247.1:0-4491 GCA_023248815.1 Myxococcales bacterium | reverse complement strand
GGCCGCAGCGGCGACACAAACGCAGTACGGGCCCTTCGCCGGCACGCGCCTCCTCTCCTTTCACGACACGCTGACCGTCGTGCGCACGATCGAATTTGCAGCGGGTAGCGTCATCGCGTTTTTCCTCGGCGGCGCGCACCCATCGTTCTTCGAGCGAAAAGCCGCGCCCCAAAAGGAGGAGGCTTCGCAGGTGAAGGACGCCTCCGAGCTCCACGCCGACAAGCCGTCGAATGCGCGCCTGTGACGCGTCAGATCACGGTGATGATCTCGGAGATCGCGGTGCCGAGATCCGTGCCGTGTGATCGCGTCGAGCCTCGGAGCGCCGGAGCGTGAGCCGATAAACGCCATAATTACGAGGCTTTGTGTGCGTGCGTGTGTGTCGACAGACTCATTTTCGCCCGTCCTTTTTCGACGCTTCGAGTTGGAGCGGCGCTTGCTCAAGGAGTCGTGCGCCCTTCTGGCGCAACTTCACGAAAAGGATCCCCATGCGCTATTCCCGTTTCGCCCGTCACTCGCTTTTCGTCCGCTCGTTCGCCGTCCTCGCTGCGCTCTCGTCGTGTGCGGTCGCGTGCTCGAACGAAATCGAAAAAGACGACGACGACCTCGACGATGTGAGCTCCTACGCATCGACGCGCGCCGCGGGGGTTGCCGCCGAATACTTCGCGAGCGAATCGTTCGGCACGCCCGTCGTCACACGCACGGACAGCAAGATCGACTTCGCGTGGAAAAACGAAGCGCCCGCCGCGAACGTGCCCGCCGACGGATTTTCCGTGCGCTGGAATGCGGATCTGGAACCGCGCGATACGCTCGACCACACGTTCCTCGTGCACGCAGGCAGCAACGACGGGGTTCGCGTGTATGTGAATGGCAAGCTCGTGCTCGATGGCTGGAAGGCGGGGGCGTGCAAAGATACCTGCCGCTCGACACCGGTTGCCCTGGTCGATGAAGTCCTCGTTCCGATCCGCGTCGAGTACGCCGCGCGCGCAGGTGACGCGACGATCGATCTGCAGTGGGAGACCTCGAAGCGCGACGCGAGGACGATCTCGACGTCACGCTTCTTTCTTCCGCTGACGTCCACGCCGCCGACTCCGACGACGACGCCCACTACGCCTCCGACCACGCCCCCCACGACGCCGCCCCCGCCGAGCAGCGGCTCACCGTGCGCCAGTGCATCGCGCATCGTCAACGTGAGCTCGAGCGCAGCCCTCACGACCGCGCTTCAGAATGCGAAGCCCGGCGATGGCATCGTCCTCGCCGACGGAACGTACACCGGCAAACTTCAAAGCACGATCTCGGGGAGCAAGGCGCAACCGATCGCCCTTTGCGGAAGCGCGAAAGCGATCTTGAGTGGTAGTCCGTACGGCTTCAATCTGATCGCGGACTATTGGAAGCTCTACGGCTTCACGGCCGCGAACTCCGCCAAGGGCATCGTGCGCGACGGCGCCAACAACAACGTGCTCGATCACGTGACGGTGCACGACGTCGAAGACGAGGGCATTCACTTTCGCACGAGCAGCAGCGACAACGTCGTCCAGAACTCGACGGTCTACAACACGGGTCGCAAGCAGCCGAAGTACGGCGAAGGTGTCTATCTCGGAAGCGCCGTCAGCAATTGGGACAGCTACGGAAAAAACGGTGGCGCCGACGCCTCCAATCGCAATCAGGTGCTGAACAACGTGATTGGCCCCAACGTCACCGCTGAAGCAGTCGACATCAAAGAAGGCACGTTTGGCGGCCGAGTCGCCGGCAACACCTTCAATGGCAAAGGGATGGCGGGCGCGGACACCTACGCCGACTCCTGGATCGACGTGAAGGGAAGCGACTACCTCATCGAGAGCAATGTCGGCACCGACACGCTGCTCGATGGCTTTCAATCGCACGTCATCAGCGGCGGCGGCGACTCCGGCAATCGCAATACATTCCGAAAGAACACCGCGAACGTGAACGCGAAAGGCTACGGCTTCAACATCCAGACGAAAGGCTCGGGAAACATCGTCTCGTGCGACAACGTCGTCTCCGGAGCTGCAAGCGGTCTCGCGAACATCGCCTGCACCAAGTAATCGAATGCACTCTGCATGTTACTCGGAAGCCTTCGTCATGCGCATCGGATCGAGGGCCGCCTCGAGCTCTTGATCCGGTAGCACCTGGCGTTCTTTCGCCAGCTCACGAATCGTCTTGCCGCTCTCGAACGCATCGTGCGCGAGGGCGGCGGCTTTTTCGTAACCGATTTTCGGCGCAAGGCTCGTCACCATCGAAAGGCTCTTTTCGATGCTTGCGCGACATGCCTCTTCGTTGGGCTCCATGTCCCGAATCGCGAACTCCTCGAACGTCGATGCTGCGCGCGTGAGGAGCGCGACGCTCTCCAAGACGGTCTGCCCCATGATCGGCATGAGCGCGTGCAATTGAAACTGCCCGCCCGTCGCGCCCGCCATCACGATCGTCGCGTCGTTGCCGACGACGCGTGTCGCGACCTGCATCACGCTCTCGCACGTCACGGGGTTCACTTTGCCCGGCATGATCGAGCTCCCCGGTTGAAGATCGGCGAGCTTCACTTCGTAAAAGGCCGTGCGCGGCCCTGAGCTGAGCCAGCGGACGTTGTTCGCAACGGTGAAGAGGCTCACGGCGATCGTCCGGAGAAGCGCATGCGCTTCGACGAGACCATCCCGCTGCGCATTGGCCTCGAAGTGATTCGTCGCCTCGCGAAATGCGATCTTCGTGTCATCCGCCAGGAACTTCGCGACGCGCGCACCGAACTCCGGATGCGTGTTGATCCCCGTGCCCACGGCCGTACCGCCCACGGGAAGCTCGAGCACGGCTTCGAGAGCCCGCTTGGCGCGATCTTCTGAAAGCGCGATCTGCCGCGCAAAACCGCCGATTTCCTGACCGAGGCGGAGTGGCGTCGCGTCGGCGAGATGCGTTCTTCCGATCTTGAGAATGCCGTCCCATGCCGTCGCTTTTTCTTCGAGACGCGATCGCAATGTCGCGAGCGCCGGCAATAGGCCGTTCTTGATCTCCGTCGCGAGCGCGACATGGATCGCCGTCGGGAACATGTCGTTCGTGCTCTGACCCATGTTGACGTGATCGTTCGGGTGAATCGCCTTGTCTTCGACTTTGCGATCCCCACCTGCGATCTCGATCGCGCGGTTCGCGATCACCTCGTTCGTGTTCATGTTGCTCGAGGTGCCCGAGCCCGTCTGAAAGACGTCGATCGGAAACGCATCGTCGAACTTCCCTTCGGCGACTTCTCGCGCGGCCCCGAGGAGCGCTTCGATCTGCTTCTCGTCGAGCTTCATCTCGCCAGGCCCTGCGAACTTTCCGAGATCGCGATTCGCGTTAGCGGCCGCGAGCTTCACGAGTCCGAGCGCATGAATGAGCGCTGGGCGAAGCGTCCATCCAGACACCGGAAAGTTCGTGACCGCGCGTTGCGTCTGCGCGCCGTAGTAAGCCTCTTCGGGGACGGCGACTTCTCCCATCGAGTCGTGTTCGATGCGCTGTTTCATGATTCGTCTTCCTTCCGAGGCATTGAGCCCCGTCACTTCACGTGGTGTCGAAAAAGCGTTTCGCCAAGAACAGGCCGAGCGTTCCCGCCAGAAGTCCGCCGCCCGCCGTCACGACGAAGTTGATGGCCGCGAACGACGCTCCGCGCTCGGAGAAGAGCCGCAACGTCTCGTTGTTGAAGCTCGAATACGTGGTGAGCCCGCCGAGAAATCCCGTCGTGATGATCACGCGCCAGGCAGCATCTTCGGATCCGCGGAGCAACGCGAGCTCGACGACGAATGCGATGAGCAAGCAGCCCGTGAGGTTCACGAGCAGTGTCGCCCACGGAAACGATGTTCCCCAAGGAAAGGAAGGACCGAGGACGCGCGCGGAAGCGAGCGTCACGAGATAGCGCACCCACGTTCCAACGGCTCCGGCCAAGCCAATCCAAAGAAAGCGACCCAAGGAAGTGCCCGCTTACTTCTTGATCGAGATCGCGTCGCCCTTGATGTCGAGCACCTGAATCGGACCACCGTAGTAGTGCGCCAGCCCGACATCGATGCGCCACACGCGGTCTTCGCAGGCCGACGTGACGCCCTTCTCTTGAACGGTGTGTCCGACGACCAGGCGCTTTGCTCCGAGCGCATCGAGCGCTTCCGTGAGCGCGGCGCAATCCGCGGGCTCCTGTGAATAGCCGCGATGCCAGACAGGACCATCTTCGGCGACGACGATCTTCGGCGGAGCCGATTTCTCGCCGAGCATCCAGCTCCGCACTTCGTCGTTCATCTTGTCGAGCCCGTAGGTCACGTGTTTCGCGAGAATGCCGCCGTGCACGAATACGGTATCGCCGACCTTCACGAAGATCGGGCGCTCCGCGAGAATCTTGGCGTAGTCGCCGCCAGGACCGAACGCTTTCTTGCGGCCCGCTTCGTCGACCCACGGCGTGTTGCTGCCTGGCGTCACATAACGAAAGTCGAGCTGCACGTTCATCACTTCATGATTTCCCGAGAGTGC
>JAHFDV010000657.1 GCA_023248815.1 Myxococcales bacterium | reverse complement strand
AGTTCTCATCGCGGCCATGCAGGGCAAGGCTCGCGGCGGAAAGAAGACACGCGCTGAGCTCGTTCTCAGTGAAGCGGTTCGCGGCGCTTTCGCAAAGGTGCCGCGGGCGCTTGCTTGACCGCGCCTTTGGTCATCTCCCATGCTGCGTCCGCGAGCCAAGCCCCGGCCTCCTTCGTGACCTTCTTGCCGTCGCGTAAGTTCGTGCGGATGTAGTCCCGGCTCGGACCGATGATGATGGGCACATAGATGTCTCGCGGAATGTCGCGAAGAGCGCCGCGGCGCTGTTGGGCGTGCACCCAGGCGAAGCAGCGCTCCAAGAACTTGTGGTGAAGCGCGCTGAAGTCTTTGGCGAATGCCGAGAGCTCCTCGCTCCCTTGAACGAGGAAAATGAATTTTCCGAGATCGCGATGCGTGCGGAACCATTCGACGTAGCCGTGAACGAAGCCCTTCACGCCGCGCTCGGCCGACTCCTCACCGTCGAGAGAAGAAAGGAGCGACTCATGGAGCTTCTGCAAGGCGTCGATATTGATCGCGGCGGCGAGCCCCTCTTTGCTTTCGAAGTGGTGATACAGGCTGCCCTTGCTCACCTGAGCCGCTTCGAGGATGTCGTCGATCGTCGAAAGGACGATTCCCTTCGACAGAAACACGCGAAGCGCCGCGTCGGCAATGACGCGTCGCCGCTCGACGGTTCCGACGTTCTTCGATCCGAGCCTTCGCATCCGAACCATCTCATAACATCTGAGAGTCTGCGTGGTCTCAGGTGCCGATGTTTCTTTCGAAGAATGCGAGAGCCTTCGGCCAGAGCACTGTCTCGCTCTTCCGCGAGAAGAAGCCGAAGTGTCCGATCTCCTTCCGACCGATGTCCCGCGGAACGATGAACTCGCTTTCGATCGGTGTCTTCGCGAAGAGCTTGTTCATCGCAGCGATCGTGACGGGATTCGCAATGGGGTCATCTGCGAATCCAAGGCTCCACATCGGGTACTGAATCTTGTCGAAAAAATATGGCTGCCCGGTCGTCGCGAGGTCCGCAAAGTAGGAGGGGCGTTTGCACCACTCGCCCCATTCACGCGCCACGCCGCCCGGGAGATCCTCGCCGAGCCGCATCTTCTTGGCCGGCGCGTACCCGAGAATCGACGTCGTGAGAGGAATGACTCCGTACCAGAGCGCCGCGGCGAAGGCGCCATAGGCCTTGGGAAAGTCGCCCCAGTAGCCCGTGCTCGTCGCCACGAGAAACGCAGCGCGAACTTTTTCGTGATTGGGCATCAAGCCGAGTAGCTGACCACCGACGCTGTGACCGAGTACGAAGGTCGGCACGTCGGGCGAGAGGGCAGCCATGTGGTCGACCGCGGCCGGCATGTCGAGCCGTCCCCAGTCCTGCATTCGCGCGCCGAATCCGCGAAGTGCTCTCGGGCGAGACCCGCCGATGCCACGGTAGTCGTAGACCAGTGTTTGAATTCCCTGTCGCGCCATGAAGCGCGCGAAGGGGAGGTAAAACTCTTTGGGAGTACCCGTGCCGGAGTTGATGACGAGGTTCGCACGCACTGGGTGGGGGTCTTCACGGACGAGCCAACCTGCGAGCTCGTAGCCATCGTCGGCGGTGACGAGCGTCGCCGTCTCCATCGGTTCGGGCTTCAGATGCGCCAGAATGTGAGCCTCGCCGCGAAGGGGTTGTTGCGTCATGTCCATACTTATACTCTAGACTGTCGGTCTAAATAATCAACGTAGGTAAACGTGCGCAGCTCGCCTTTTCCAGCAACGTCTTCTCCCAATCGACTCTAATTCAAGCCGAACGAGAGCTCTTCGTACCGAGAGCGCGCCTCGAGGAGCTCTTCTTTTTGGCGGCTTTCTTTGCAGCTTTTTTCGCTGCGGCGACCGCCTTGAACTTTTCGGGGCCGCCCTTGCGTCCCACGTGCTCGGCCTTGAACGCGCTCGGGCAGAGGTCGTTCACGGGGCACGTCTCGCAATCGGGCTTCTGCGCACTGCAAATGCGGCGGCCGTGAAAGATGAGCACGTGGCTCGCGTGAGGCCACTCGGGCTTCGGAAGAACCGTCATCAGGTCTTGCTCGATCGGGACGGGCTCCGTCTCCTTCGTCCAGCCGAGTCTCTGGCTGATGCGCTGCACGTGCGTGTCGACGACGAAGCCTTCGGCTTTCCCAAAAGCCACTCCGAGGACGACATTCGCCGTCTTGCGGCCGACGCCGGGAAGCTCGACGAGCTCGGCGAGTGTTTGCGGAACGACACCCTCGTGCTTCGCGAGCAGGAGCGCCGCGAGACCGCGCAGGTTCTTCGCCTTTTGCCGATACATACCGATCGAAGAGATGAGCGCCTCGATGGCGCCTTCTCCGGCACTAGCCATCGAGGCCGGATTCGGAAATTTCTGAAAGAGATTGGGAGTGACTTTGTTCACCGCGACGTCGGTCGTTTGCGCCGACAAGACGGTCGCGCAAATGAGCTCGAAAGGGTTGCCGTGGACGAGCTCGCAATGCGCATCGGAATGGTGCGCGCGCAAGCGACCGTAGGTGGCGGAGATCTCAGCCGGCTTTTGGCGCTTCATTTCGCGTCGAAAGAGACGTTGTCGATATAGACGTCGTCGTCGTTGTTGTCCGTTCGGGAATTGAAGAGGCCGAGGACGAGCGTTGCGATACCTGTTCCGCCACCCGCGTGGCCGATGGCTTGCCCACTGATTCCCGTCCCTAGTGAGGTCTTCGCAGACAGCTGCCTTGTCGACCAACTTCCCGTCAACTCTACATCGTACCAAGTGTCGATTGTGGGGACGCCGCCCATGACCGTATGCACGGCGGCGTAGCCCGCGTCGGTATAATAGGAGCGCTCTTCGAGGAAGAATCCGGCATTGTCGACGCCGAGTC
>JAHFDV010000035.1 GCA_023248815.1 Myxococcales bacterium | reverse complement strand
CGTAACGACGTCGCAACGCGTTGAGCAGCATCACCCACGCAACTCGAACGACGACGACCGCAACGACGACGACGCCAGCGAACCGGAGCGCGCGCCAGAGCTCGCCCTCCGGTAGTCGCAGTACGATCTGCCGCGCTTGCACGCCCGTCAGAAAGAAGGCGAGCACGTTGAGCACGAACACGACGGCGGCCCATACGGCATAGGAGTGCACGCGCTCGCGCGCTCCCGTGCGTTCGGGGATGTAGCGCGCGATGGTCATCGCGTGGGCGACGACCGCGAGCACCGCAGACAGGTGAAGATGCTCGGCAAGAAGCCACACGCCGAAGGTCGAGACGAACTGGAAGATCGTCGAGCTCATCGTTCCCGCGAGGGGCTTCGACACGATCAAATAGAGGCGCCCGCACACGATCCCGAAGACGATTCCGCCGGGCGCGGCAAGGGCGAGCTCGGGCAAGAGGTGCGACAAAGTCACGTCGGGAGTCGCTTCGGCGACCGCGGCACCAAAAATGAGGAGCGCCACGGCATCGTTCAGGAGACTCTCGCCTTTCAATACCGAGACCGTGCGTCGCGGAAGTGTGAAACGCGCGAGCATCGCCGAGGCTGCAGCAGCGTCTGGCGGTGCGACGATCGCGCCGAGTGCAATCGCTGCAGCCAGTGGGATCGACCCCCACACGACGCCCACCCACGCAACGACCGCGGTCGTCACGAGAACGGCTGCCGCAGCAAGACCGACGAGCGCCAACCATTCGCGTCGGATCTCCCGCGGGGGAAGGTCGAATGCGGCGTCGAGAAGAGCAGGTGCGATGAACAGGGCGAGGGCCAATTTCGGATCGAAGCTGACATGAGGAGCCCATGGAAGCGCCGCCAAGATCACTCCGGCGATCGCCAGCATCGTCGGGTAGGGCACGGAGAGCCTGCGCGAGATTTGCATCAGGCCAATCGCCACGAGCAGAAGCATCAACATGCTTTCGAAGAGCGCCATAGTGCCCGTTTATATGACGAGAGAGCGTCCGCGCAATCCGCTGAATACGCCCGAGACCGCTTCTCGCTAGGTGGCGGAGACCATGACGTTTACGACCGGATCGATCAGATACCCCTCGCTGCTGCGAATGAGGAGCGGTCCAAGGAGCTCCGTGCGCAAGTACGAGATCGCGACATAGACGCGGTTGCGTGCGGCGACGGGCGTCGCGACGTCACCGGTCCAGCCGATTTCGAAGGCGCGGGCAATCGAGATAGAAGGCGCGTCGCGTTTTCCGAGCGCTCTGAGAATGAGGAAGGGGGCAAGGGGAACGTCCGCCACGACCTTGTCGCCGAGCTTGGCGCGCCGCCCACCTTTGTAAGAAGAGATTTCGAGCACGAGACCTCCTCCACCGTTGGAGGGCTTCTCGAAGCCGAGCGCCGCGAGCCTCGAAGCCGATGCGATGAACGCACTTCGCACGTCGGCGTTCTGAGAGTGCCAGCTAGAACCGTGCTCGTCCTTCTCGAAGATGGCGTGAATGGTCGCGCGGACCGCGTTCGCGTCCTCTTCGCTTTTCGAGGCCTCGAAACGCGAGAGCTCGTAGGAAAGAAGAATCGTGCGGCCGATTTTGCGATCGAACCCGGGCGTCTGCAGCGCATAAATTTCTTCTGCTAGCGAGGCCGCGAGCGCCGTCGAACCCGTCCGAAACGCGACGACTGCGCGGAGTGCGACGGGCAGCGGATGTTGGAAGTCCGCGGCACGGTTTTCGTGAATGCGCGCGACGTCTTCGGCAAGAGCCTTGATGTCGTCTCTTGCCATGTCCAGCATGGCTCTCGAGACGAGGACGGAGCTTCCGAGGGCCGCAATCTCGAAGTGATACATGGCGCGCAGCGCGCGATCATAGAGGGCACTGGCTCGCTCGAACTGGCGCGTCTGCATCAGGACGTCGGCCAATGCGACATACGCGACGATCGTGTCGCGCTGATTCGGATCGACGTCTTCGTCGACGACCGTCTTGAGGACCAGCTCCGCAGTGTCGAGTTGGCCCGCAGCGAGAAGGGCGAGGCCATAGGTGCCCGTGTACTTCACCACTTCGTACCCGAGCTTTTTCGAAAGGTCGTAGCCGCGTTCCATGGCCATCAGTGCTTCTTGAATGTATCCGAGCCAACGCGCACTATGACTGAGAACGCGCGCAGCGTCGCTCTCTAGCATGGCATCTCCGAGCTCATGGGCGAGCGAGAGCGCCTCGTGCGCAATCGTGTAGCCAGAGTCGTATTCGCGTGCCGATCCATGCGTGCGCGCCAGCATGATGAGGGTGGCGCACCGTTGAACGCTGGGCTCCTCCAATAGCTCGAGCGAAGCGCGCGCCGTTTGAATCGCCTCTCCCTGCTTTCCGAAGGAGTGCTCGATGGCCGCGCGCGATCGCAACCAGATACCCTTCTCGGTTTTGTCGAGTCGCTCGTACAGCGGCGCGTTCGACGGCTTGTCGACGAGGCTTCGATAGGAAGACGAAGAACCGGAAGCGAGGGCAAGGCGGCTCAGTGCTTCGAGCGCCAAGAGGGCGTCACGTGGGTTCGGAACGATGCCTGCGGGCGGCTCGACGACGCGTTCGAAGTCGGTTCGCCTGCGCTCGAGCGCGAAGGACGATTCTCGGCGCTTGATGCCGAAAAATGGCCAGATTTCTCGCGAGGCGGTGAGGAGGACCGTTTTCGTATAAGCCCGGTACGCGAGCTCGAGGTCTTCGCCCTCGAGCCTTCGTCGAGAAAATTCACGAATGGGAACGAGGAGGCGAAACGTCGCCGCGTGTTCGCGAACGGGTAACGCCAAACTCTGTGCGACGAGCCGCTCGATGATGTTTTCGACGTTGGGGATGATCTCGCCAAGGAGGGCATTCGCCTCATGGATCGTGAACATGTTGGAGAAGAGCGAGAGCCAGGCGAGTGCACGCCGCTCTTCGTCGGCAAGAAGGCGCCACGACCATTCGATGGACTCATCCATCGTGCGTTGGCGTGGGGGCTTGCCGGGCGAGCCACGTCCAACGTCGAGCGGACCACGTTCGATGCGATCGGCCGTCCACTCGGGACCGAACGTCGCAATCTTGCTGGCGGCGAGCTCGAGCGCGAGCGGGACGCCGTCGGAGATGAGCGCGATGCGGTGAAAGTACTCGAGCGCACGCGGATCGATTTGGGCCGCGGCTGAACCGAACGCCTTGCTGCGTGCGCTAAGGAGACGAATGGCTGCCGAATTCCAGTCGTTCGCGACATCGAGTGGTCCGAGAACGAGCTGCGTTTCTGCGAAGAGGTCCGTCTGCGTGCGCGACGTCAAAAGCACGTGCGGTGCGAAGTCGAGGAACTGGTCGAGCGAAGCGATCTCGTCGCCGAGCTGCTCCACATTGTCGAGCACCAGCAGCGAGACGTCCTTTTTGCGAATCGCCGAGCGAATCGCCGCAAACGTTGGTTGTTCCGTCGGATCGATCTGCGCCTCGGCACGAATCGCCACGAGCACGTGGTCGATGGACGTCGCGCTCGAACAGTCGACGAAGCAAACGTCCTCTTTCGCTCTCCCGAACTCGCGAGCAAGCGCGGTTTTGCCAATACCTCCGTGCCCCGAAATGACGAGGGGACCGTGACCGTTGATGAACCATTCCTCGAGCGCAAGGAGCTCGCGATCACGACCGACGAGCAGGCGGGATTCAGCTGGTGGGATAGAAGGCATGAGCGGCGGCGCATAATCGCATCTCTTCGCTCGGCTCAAGCCAGAAACCTTAAGGTCGCTTTAAGAGCTCCACGTTCGATGCGAACGCTCCTTAAACTCACACGTAGGTAGAATGGGGAGAGGACGGCTGACCGGTGTTCAGCTATGCTGTCGCCCCATGAACGCTCGTCTTATTCCGCTTGTCGCTGCAATTTCGGCCGCTTTCGTCGTTGCGGGCATCGCCTGCACGAATGACGAATCGAACCCGCCGATCGACAACACGCCCGATGCGCACGTGGATCCCGCCGACGTGGGCACGGCGGACACGAGCGTTCCCGACACGAACGTTCCCGACGCCGCAGACGCGAACGTTCCGAACGTCACGTCGCTCCCTTTCAACACGGGAGTCGACAACGCCGGCGCGGCTGTCGCCGATCTGCAAGTGGACACGCACTGGACCGTGACCGATGCCAGCGGAGCGTCGTTCACCGCGTACGTCCAGACGGACGCGAAAGACTACGTGGGCTATTGGCTCGCGCCGTCGGCCGTCTCGAAATTCATCTCGCCCTTCATCGACACGGTCGATCCGACGGGCAGCGGCGTCTTCACGTACACGACCACCTTCACGCTCGGCGACACGGTCGACGTCACGAAGGTCTCCCTCAACCTCGGATACGCGAGCGACAACACGATGATCGGCATCAGTCTCAATGGAGTCGCTCAGCCCGTCATCGCTGCAGGGTACAGCCAACTCGAGGTACAGACGGCGACTGCGCCGTTCGTCGTTGGCAAAAATACCATTTCGTTCACTGCCACCAACAGCGGCGGCCCGACGGGCGCGCGCGTCGAGCTCTCTCTCGCCGGGCTGTGACTCGGCCTTCTCGCTAGGAGCGCTGCGCTCTACACGAAGAGCAACGGAGGCAATCATGACGACGCAAAAAACAGCCACTGTCACTCCCGCCGCCTTGCTCGTGAAGAAGAACAAGGCCCACTTTCCAAACGAGAGCGAAGTCTACCGGCGCGCGCGAAACGAGCTTCTCGTCGAGGAGATCGAGCTACGCCGAAACCTCGAACGCGTCGCCGAGCTTCGTCGCAACCTTCCCCCAGGCGGAGAGGTGAAGACGCACTACTCGTTCGTCGGAGAGAACGGGCCCGTCACCTTGTCCGAGCTCTTCGGCGACAAGTCGACGCTCGTCATCTACAGCTACATGTTTCCAAAGGGCGAGCATCCGTGTCCGATGTGCACCTCACTGATGTCTGCCTGGGACCATCACGTGCAAGACATCGAACAACGCACCGCATTCGCGTGTATCGCGAAGGCTGCACCGATCGAAAAGCTCAAAGCCGCGAAGGCTGCTCGTGGTTGGACGCAGCTCAAGATCTACGCGGACGGCGAGGGGACTTACAGCCGGGACTACGTGAACGAAGAGGGCGCCGACATCCCTGGCTTCAACGTGTTCACGAAGAAAGACGGAGTGATTCGTCACTTCTACTCGGGCGAGATCAGTGGAGAGATGGCGGACCCCGGGCAAGACTCTCGCGGCGCGCCCGATCTCGATTCTCTTTGGCCGCTCCTCGACATGACGCCCGAAGGTCGTGGCGATTGGTATCCAAAGCTCGCGTATCCGAAGAAGGGCTGAGCCACGGTCGAACGGGGCTCGGTGTGCGGGGCATTCGTTCGCCTTTGAATTCGTTCACTCGACGAGAGCGCGATTCTTGTCCTTCAACGACATATGCGTCCTTGAGGAACTGACACCGCCGGGACCAACATCAGAAAAGTGAAGCGAATCGCGCGCGTGCCGTTGGCGCGCGGGTTGCTCTTACGACAGGCAGCACCGCGCACCTATGCGGAGCCTCGCTACCGAAGGAGCATCGCTAAAATGTCGCAACGAACCGAGAAACTGATTCTTCTCACCGCACTCGGGCTCCTCATGGCAGCGCCAGGTTGCGGCCCCGACGATGGCACCGAAGATGAAGATGTACTCGACGGCGCGGAGAGCGAAGCCTCGTTGCGTGGCGATTTTCAAAAGGGCGTCGCGCCCTCCGCGAGCTATGCGGGCGTGACGGACGCGACGCTTCGCGAGTCGACTCCGACGACCAATGACGGATCGGGCGTGAGCGTCGCCGCTGACTTCGATGATCCTGCGGGCACGCGCAAGCGAACGAACGGCCTCATCAAGTTCGATATCGGTTCGATCCCGGTCGGTAGCAAAGTGACCTCGGTATCATTCACGGTAAACGTGACGAACCGCACTTCCGGATCTGGCTACGCGCTCTACGCGCTCTCTCGTGCCTGGACCGAATCACAGACGACCTGGCAAGCCGCGGCAGGCGGAAGCGCGTGGTCTCTGGCGGGCGCGCGCGGTTCGAGCGATCGCAGCAGTACCGCCATTGGTACGCTCGTTCCGACGGCGACGGGGAAGGCCACCGTCACGCTCAACGCCGCCGGCATTGCCGTCGTTCAAAACTGGGTCAATACGCCTTCGAAAAACTTCGGCTTCATCATCGACACGGACGACAACGCCGACGGCGTTGCATTCGATTCGTCGAACGCGACGACGGCGAGCAATCGCCCGAAGCTCAGCGTTGCTTACACGACGCCTCCGCCTCCTGCTCCTGTCGCATCGCCCTATCCCGTCTATACGAAGGCAGAAGTCGAGGCGTGGTCGACCAGCAACCCCGAGTACTCGCGTCTCGCAGGCAGCTGGGCTGGCAACGTGAATCGCGCATACGGCGCTCTCGGAACGCGGATCGATACCTCCGAGCTCGAGATCGTCAACTCCGAATCCGTCTACGTGAAGACGCAAGCGGTGCTCTGGGCAACCGACGGAAATGCGGCACGCAAAGCGAAGGTGGAAGCGCTCCTCAAAGATTACGGCGGCGTCACTTCCTACCAGTGGGACTCCGTCGAGCAATACCGTCTCGTCGCGGGCTGGATCATCACGAACCTCGCTCAGGCGGCCGCGATCGTCGGCTACAAGGACGCCAACTTCACGCGATTTCTGAAGACGATTTCGTATCCGATCATGGACTGGAACGGTGCCAACAACTGGCAGGCCAGCTTCGCGGATTCGAAGCTCGCGACCGCGGTGTACTTGAACGATGCCGCCCTCTACGCAGATGCGAAGAAGTACTTCTACGCGCACGTTCCACGCACGATTTATCACGCCTCCTATGACGGCAACAAAGTCGTCCCGATCCTCAAGGCAGATGGCAGCGTCGACACGGGTGCGACGGTTCGCGCGTGGGGCGGATACTTCGGTGTTCCGCAAATCAAATCGGACCTCACGTTCATCGATCCCTCGTACGTCACGAACGGGTTCGATACGGAGACCATTCGCGATCCTGGGCACGTCGGCATGGGTCTCGGAGCCTTCATGCACGCGGCCCGCACGATTCGCGCTCACGGGGACACGCTCGACAAGAGCGTCTACGACCGCCTTCGCGCAGGATACGCGCTTCACGCCAAGCGCGTTCTCACCTTCAAGACCACGCAAGTGCTCCTCGCTCCCGCGCCGACGAAAGGCACTGGCGGCGGCGACCAAGGATGGTTTGGAGCGCGAAAGCTCTTCGGAAGTGACACCCCAGCGGATGTCGTCTCGATGTGCAATCACCACGACGTGACGACGTTCGCTCCTGCGGGCGCCAATCATCTCGTCGACGAGGCATTCGCGGACGGTCAGTAATTCGCGTGGGAGCGATCACTCCACGCCGACGAGCGGAAGCGATGCTTGTGCCTCGAGTACCTGCCGAACCTTGGTGAGCAGCGAGTCTGGAGTGATGGGCTTCGGCAAGAACTCGATCCCGTGATCGAGCACACCCTGATGCACGATCGTGTCGTCAGTGTAGCCAGACATGAAGAGAACGCGCATCTGTGGACGCAGCGGTGCGAGGCGCTCGGCGAGTTGCGTACCGCTCATGCGTGGCATCACGATGTCGGTCAGGAGTAGGTGAATGATGCCGGTGAAGCCCTCGCTCGCGAGAAACGCTTCGCCGGCATTCTGCGCTTCGAGCACGTGGTAGCCGTTCTTCGCGAGAATGGTGCGAACGATGGCCCGCACCTGCTCTTCGTCTTCGACGAGAAGGATCGTTTCGACGCCGCGGCCCGAGCTCACTATAGGGCTGCGCGTGGAAGGAACAGGTTCGTCCATCTCTTGCTCGGCTCGAGGCAGATAGACTTTGAAGGTCGTGCCCTTGCCGACTTCGCTCTTCACTTGAATGTGTCCGCCGCTCTGCTGCACGATTCCGTAGACGGTCGAGAGACCGAGCCCTGTTCCCTTGCTCTTGTCCTTCGTCGTGAAAAAGGGCTCGAAAACTCGCGCCTGCGTCGCGTGGTCCATGCCGATGCCGGTGTCGGAGACGGAGAGCATCGCATAAGTGCCCGGCTTCAATCCGCCGTGCTCGGTCGAGTCGACGGCACGAATCACGACGTGGCTCGTCTCGATCGTCAGCGAACCGCCCTTCGGCATCGCGTCGCGAGCGTTCACGACGAGATTCATGAGCACCTGCTCGATCTGGCCAGCGTCGGCATGCACGCTCGCCGCCGCGGTCGATGTCGCGAGCCGGAGGATGACGTGCTCGCCGAGCACCCGTCCAAGCATCTTCTGGATGCCCGTCACGATCTGATTCAGGTCGACGATGGTGGGCTGCATGATCTGCTTGCGGCTGAATGCGAGAAGCTGACTCGTCAGCTGCGAAGCCCGAACTCCGGCGTGTTTGATCTCTTCGACATCCTCACGGAGGGGATCCGCTGGCCGCAGCTCGCCGATGATGAGATCGGAGTAGCTGAGGATGACGGATAGGAGATTGTTGAAGTCGTGGGCGATGCCGCCTGCGAGGCTACCGATCGCCTCCATTTTCTGCGCCTGTCGAAGCTGCTCTTCGGCGTACTCGAGCTTCTTTCGTTCTCCGAGGTCCGTATTCACGGCAAGCACGGCCTTCGGGGCGCCTTGCTCGTCTCGCACGAGGGTCCAGCGTCCTTCGACGACGATGGGCGTTCCATCTTTCCGAATCTGGTTCAATTCTCCCGTCCACTCGCCGCGCACGCAGAGGATAGCCATCGCGGCATCGAGCTCTTTCGGGTCTCCGTAGATGAGATCTTTCACCGGGCGTCCAATCGCTTCGGCAGCCGTCCAGCCGTACCGCTTCTCGGCGCTCTTGTTCCAGAAGAGGACGTGTCCCGCGAGATCGCGTACCAGAATCGCGTCCTGCGTCTTGTCGAGGAGTGACGCTTGGTCGCGAAGCGTCGCCTGGAGCGTTTTGCGTTCGGCCTGAGCGCGCAGATTGACGATCCCGAAGGCGAGGTTGTCGGCGAGGTCGCTGAGTACGCGGCGCTCCTGATCTTCGAGCGTCATCGCGTCGGCGCCGTAGAGGCAGAGGATGCCGAACGTCTTTTGCCCATCGCGCAGAGGGATCGCGACGACACCGCGAATGCCACGCTCTAGAATGGAGTCCCGCCACGGGCCGGTGTTCGGATCGGTGGCAACATCCTCGACGACGACGAGGCAGCCTTCGCGGATGGCCCGGCCGCCCGGCCCTTTGCCGAATGCTGAATCGCTCGACCAAGAGATCGGGGTGTCGTAGAGCTCCGGAAACACAACCCCAGCGTGAGCTTTGGGTCGCAATGTCTTCGCTTCGTCGTCCTCGGCATAGCCGACCCACGCGAAGTTGAACCGCGCGAATTCGATGGCGACGCGGCAGATCCGGTCGAGTAGTGCGCCTTCGTCATCTGCGCGAATGACGGCCTCGTTTCCGCGGCTGAGGAGCTCGAGGGCGAGATTCGCTTGCGTGAGGCGCTGCTCGGTCGTCTTCGCGTCAGTGACGTCGAGGATTGTGCCCATCATGTGGACGGGGCGACCGGCGGCGTCGCGCGCGGCTTCACCTTGTGCGTGCACGAACCGAACGCTTTTTCCGCGGAGCGTGCGGAACTCGAGGTTGTACCCGTTGGGACCTTCTACGGAGGCTCGAATTGCAGCTTGAACTCGCGCGCGATCATCGGGATGGATCGCATCCACGAAGCTCTCGATCGTCGGCATCAATTCGGCCCGGTTCAAGCCGAAGATTCGGTACACCTCGTCGGACCACTCGAGCTCGTTGGTGAGGAGGTCCCAGTCCCAGCTTCCGAGGTTGGCGATTCGTTGGGCGTGTTGGAGCTGCGTTTCGTTCTGCCGGAGCGACTGCTCGATCTTCTTGAGACCTTCGACATCGGTGCAGGTTCCCACCCACTTCATCAAGCCAGTCGCTGGATCTTCGAACGGTGCGACGCGCGAGAGAAAGGATCGAAAGACGCCGTCCGCTCCTCGAAGGTGAATATCCATCTCGAACGGCTTGTTGTCCGTCGTCCGCTTCGCCCACATTTCGAGGATGGTGACGACCTCGGCGGGCTCGTGAGCCGAGGCCCAGCCGTCCGTCAACAAGTCGGACTTGAGGAGCCCAGTGTACTCGTACCAACGATCGTTGAACCACTCGACGACACCTTCTCGCGACGCGATCCAGGCGATCTGCGACATCCCGTTCGCGAGCGCGCGAAATCGCTCCTCGCTCGTCCGAAGGGCTTCCTCGGCCTCTTTGCGGTCGGTGATGTCTCGGTAGTTCACGGCGATGGCGCGAACGTCGTCGTTGCCGAGAAGATTCACTTCGAACGATTCGACCCAGCGCCAGTCGCCCGCCTTGTTTCGGACGCGGAGCACTTTCACGTACGAGTTGGGTCCTTCGGGGGGGGGCGTGATGACGCTTGGAATGTCGTCGGGGTGGACGAACTCGAGCGCGTTGTGCCCTTCCATCTCCTCGGGGAGGAAGCCGAGCATGCGCGTCACGGCGGGGCTCTCATAGAGAATGGTCCCGGTTGGGCCAATGAGGTGAAAGACGTCCCAAGAGCTCTGAACGACAGTACGAAAACGCGCTTCACTAGAGCGAAGAGCCGTGATGGCGCTTGTCTCGTTGCCCCATGTGCCGTCGTCCTCGTCCCGCCCAGACTCCTTCACGAAACCTCCCTGGCAAGAATACGAGTGGTGGGCGCACGAATGCGCTCACTCGAGTTTGTCCCCCCGACGAGTAGGGCACGATGCGTGGCGTCACGCAAGCCAATAGCCACGCCACAATATCTAGAATTCGAGCGCCGCGAGCGTTCGTCCTCGATGACTCTCACCTCACCGAACCGTCTCTGACATCGAGCACCCGCGAGGTCACTGACTCCGCAAAAGTGTCGTCGTGCGAAACGAGGACGATGCATCCTGGATACGTCGAGAGGGCGGCCTCGAGCCGCTCGATCGTGCGCAAATCGAGGTGATTGGTTGGTTCGTCGAGCACGAGGGCCCAGGCGTGGCGCCCCAAGCCGAGCGCGAGCGCGAGCTTACGTGCTTCGCCCGGAGACAGAGACGCGTCGCCCTCTCGACGACGAGCGAGAATACGCTCGGGGTCACTTCCGAGAGCGCTGAAGACGGACAAGACGCGGCCCCGCTCTTCGTCCGTGTACGAGCGGAGGTCGGCGAGGAGCCGTGAGACATCCGCTGGCGAGAGCTCTTGCGGCAGATAGAGGACGCGGTCGGTCATCCCGCTCGCCGCGAGGATCGCGGTGAGTAGTGTCGTCTTGCCAGCGCCATTTTCGCCCGTGATCCGAACGCGATCTTCTCGTCCGATGTTGATGCGAACGTTACGGAGCACGACGTGCTCGCCAGCCGTGATCTCACGCGCCGCGAGATGAAAGAGAACTGCGTTGTGCGCTCGCTCGAAGGTCGCGAAGACTTTTCCTCCGAGTGTTGTGTCTCGCGAGACGGTCGGAACCCGAGACTCGGCGCGCTCGAGCTCCCTTCTCAAGAGCTGAACCTTGCGCCCGGCGTGCGCGTCGGCCCACCCCGCGACCACCTTGGCTCCCATGCTGCGCGCGTCGTGGTCGTTCTTGTTCTTCATGCGAGACTTCGCGCTGAGCGACTTCGTCGCCGACGCCTGAGCTCTACGTGCCGAGTCGAAGCTTCGCTCGATCGCGCGCACGCGTGTCTTCGCACTCTCGTGAGCTTGCAGCTGCTCGCGCCGCGCAGATTCCCAAACGGCGCTCGCTTCCGACCACTTGCCCGAAACCATCGTCAGCTCGCCATCGTGGATCCGCAAGATGGCGCGAGGGAGCGCATCGAGCACGCTGCGATCGTGGGAAACGATGACACCGATTCCGCGAAAACGCGCGAGCGCTTCGAGCAAGCGTGCACGTGCCGGACCGTCGAGATGGTTCGTCGGTTCGTCGAGCAAGAGAACATCGGGCTCGCGAGCGAGCGCGGCTCCGATTTGCCAACGCTT
Source organism: Myxococcales bacterium (assembly GCA_023248815.1). Lineage (GTDB taxonomy): Bacteria > Myxococcota_A > Polyangia > Polyangiales > Polyangiaceae > JAHFDV01. The sequence goes on along the minus strand of JAHFDV010000035.1, from coordinate 10,513 downwards.
GCGCTCTCCGGGTGAGAGGGTGGGCCAGCGTTCGCATGCGCTGTCGTCGAGGCCGAGCCTTCCTTTGAGCTCGGACGCCCTCCCGTCGTGCCGCTCGTCGAGCTCGAGGACGTCCGATGTTGGGTCGTCGACGGTTTGCGGACAATGCACGATGCACGCAGCCTCGGGCCTTGTGTGCACCGAGCCCTCGTGAGGGGCAATCTCTCCAGCGAGCACTCGCAGTAGTGTCGTCTTTCCTGCGCCGTTCGCCCCCACGAGGCCGTAGAAGCCGCGATCGAGGACGAACGACACGCCTTTCAGTACGGGCATCGATGCCGCCCACGCGACACCCACGCCCTGCGCTTCCAGCACAGTCATGTGAAACTCTCTTTCGGTTCGAAGTCACTTCGACCGGACGACGCGCGCACCGAAAAGATGCAGCGGAGAAGGCCGGGAAACGGGTTCGGAGAAGAAGAGTTAGCGCATGAGAGCGACGGTTTGCCGGCGCGCGTTCAAGCTAGCATCGGCGACGCGAGGTGCAAGAGACACGCGGGGACGGGCTTTTCCAGCGGGCCGAATGCGCCGTCGTTCGCATGCGACATGCTCATGCTTTTCGCTTCGTCTCGACCTTGGGCGCAGGTTTGCTGTCGCTCGGTTCGGCTTTTTCTAGCGAGAGCTCGGCGACGCCATCTTGGAACCGAATCTTCGCGATCATCGCCTTTTCTTGAAGCGTGACGATGTCGACGGTGGCCTGGCTCACCTTGCCGCTCACTTCGTCGAGCTTCTTTTCGAGGCTCGCCATGATGGGGCCCGCCGTCTTCACTGCGCGAAGCGTCACGACCTGGGCGTGAAGCTCGTCCATGCGCGTCCTGTACTCGTTCATTTGCTCGCGCATCGTCGCGATGCGCTCTTCGATCGTCGTCATCTCTTGATGAAGCTTCAAGAGCTCCTCGACCTGCGCGCGCACGGGACCTTTGAGCGCATCCGACGAGACGTACGCTTTCACGAGAGAGAGCCCCTCGGGCGAGCGCACGTCCGTGCTCTTGAAGATGGGCGTCGCTTCTTCGATCGCGATTTCGGCCTTGTCGTGAGGCTCGATGTTCACTCGGAAGAGCTGCGCGCCGCCTACTTTCTCCGAGTCTTTTGGCGCGGACGTGATCTGGTAGCCCGGCGCGACGGTGTGACGCACGTACACCGTGGCCTTTTCGCCGGAGCGATTCGTGAGCGTGATCGTTCGCTTCTTCGAGTGCTTCACCTCGGTCGAGAACACGCCGCGCTGAACGGTGAGAATCTTCGCGATCTCGTCGTGCTCGCCTTCTTTCTTCTCGACGACGATCTGGCGGTCGAGCGCGAACGGTACGAACGCAATGCCCTTCGCAGGAATGGGCTCGCTCAGACCTTCTCCGATGAACCTTCCTTCACCGAAGACCGTCATTGGTCCTTGCTCGAGCTGCGAATCGGTGGGGTTCTGGAAGCGAACGGCGCGGAACGCGAACGTCGAGTTGCCGCGCGCGCTCTCGGCGTCGAAGAGATAGACGACATCGCCGTTGGTCGAGCCCTTGTAGACTGAAACCATCGCGGAGCTTCCGCGGGCGACGCTCATGGGGACACCGGAATCGAAGTGAGACGTGCCGATGGGCTCGGCACTGGCGGGATCGGCAGCGGCCGTCGCGGTGGCTTCGGTCTTCGATGAACCGCTTGCGACCGGAGAGCCTTCGACGATGCGAACGCCGCCTGCGCTGTTTTCGCCTTGGCCTTTGCCGACGGCGACGACGCGATTGGGATCGAGACCACTGCGGATGAGCTGCTCGCGCATGCGATTGGCGCGACCGAGCGATGCGCCCGTCTTGTCGGACTCGTCGTCTTTGGCGTAGCCCTCGACGACGACCGTGTTGTTGCTTCGCCGGAGCTGGGCGACCGTGCGGTCGAGTGCTTGCTGCGCGGCGATCTCTTTGGCGTCACGGGGAGGCGCTGCGGCGGCTTCCATCTCGCGAGCCTTCTTTTGAGAAACATGCACCGACTTGGTCGCGTAGGAGGCGCCGCCCGCCGATTGCGTCGTAGGTCGCGACATTTTTTCTGCTGCGAACTCCATTGGATCGCTCGCCGTTGCCATGGCCACGTCGGCCCGAGGAGTCGTGACTGGAGCTTGTTGTCGTTGGTCGTTCAAGGCGATCGCGGCGTCGCTGAATTCGCCGACGACACGCGGACCACCACCGCCCGAGAGGACGCCACCCATCGGCGGCGCAACGGCAAAGAGATCTTCGGCGCGCAACGTCTGGCGTTCGACGACTCTCAGGTCACGAAGGTTGAACCGAAAGGACATCGCGGAGCTCGAGCCCACGCCGAGCTTCACGTTCTTCCAATCTTCACCGGATGTGTTGTCGATGACGGCCCACGCTTGAAAGCCGACCTTCCCGTCTTTGTCGAGCACGAGGCGATAGCTGGGCTTCCATGCGGGCGCTTCCGTCACGTACGTGAGCTTCACTTGATGCGGTCCCTTGTCGGGAAAGTTCACCTTCATGTCGAGCATGCCGCCGGCGTCGACGCTCGGGTAGGAGATCGGTGTCGGTTGCCCGGTCTTTGCGTCGACGACTGTGAGGGACTTCAAGAAGTCGTCGACCTTGTCGGAGGGAACGGTGAGCTTCAGCGAGTCGTCTTGGACGGTCGCCGTTCGCTCGAAGTAGGCAACGCCATTTCGGTAGACGACGATCCGGCCGAGGGTGGTGTCGCTCTTCACGTAGGAGCTCGCCGCGGAGCCGCACCCCGTGAGCATTCCGAGGGAAGAGAGAAGAACGAAAGCCGATTGGGTGGCACGTGCGCGCATGAGCTTGGAAGTCTCCTCGGGTTGGGACGGAAATGGGATGTGTTCTCCTTGGACGCGGGAGACACGAATTCGATCCATCGTTAGAACGCGCGAGGGCGCGAGACCTTACAGACGGCGTTTTCCGCCGTGCTCGAGCCCCTTCCGGAAGCCGGATATTGCGGTGAGAGACGCGGTCCTAGGCGAGGCCGAGGTCACGCAGTCTTTTCGCCAAAAACGCGTTCGCCGTCGTTGCCTCGTAGCGCGCAGGCTGACTCTCGCTCACGCAAAAGGGTAGGGGAGCAAGTGCGCACTCGGGATACGGGTGGACGAAGAACGGCATCGAATAACGGCGTTTGTCTTCTTCTGTAGACGGCGGGTTCACCACGCGGTGGGTCGTCGATGGAAGCACGCCATTCGTGATGAGCTGCATCATGTCCCCCGAGTCGACGACGATGTGACCTTTCGGTGCGGCGACGGGGAGCCAGCTGCCGTCACGTGTGAGGATCTCGAGCCCGGCTGCGGTGCTCTCGCAGAGCAACGTGAGCAAGTTGATGTCTTCGTGCTCGGCGGCGCGCACGGCTCCTGGGATGAATGCATCTTTGAGCGGGGGATAATGGATGAGTCGCAGGATGGAATTACCACCGACGATCATGTCGGAAAAGGTCGTGCGCGGCGCACCGAAATACTCCGCAAGCGCTTCGAGCATCGTGCGCGCCGCGTTTTCGAGCTCGTCGAAGAGGGCGCGCGTGTCCGTCTCGAATGACGAGACGTCTGCTGGGAATGAATTCTTTCCGCCCGCGCCCAGTGCAGGAAGCTCGCGTCCGACGTGAAAGAACTCTTTGAGGTCCCCCACCTTGCGATTTTTTGCGTGCTCGGCTCCAAACCCGACATAGCCGCGGTTCCCGGCGCTTCCTTCGACGACGCTCCGATCTTTGCGCGCACGATCGAGCGCAAAAAAATCTGCCGCAGAGGCATATGCGCGCTCGATCCGTTTGGCGTCGACGCCGTGATCCGTTACGGACACGAAGCCGAATTCACGAAGCGCTCCTCCGAACTCGGAGACGAAGCGTGCACGCTCTCCGGAAGAGCCGCGGGTGAATGATGCGAGCGAAACGATTGGGATCGTGGGGGCGGTCATTGGGTAATTTAGTGAATAGATCGGATAATCTACACGAATGCCCACACCGCCGCCTGCCTCCCAAATTGAATTCTGGAACGGCGCTCCAGGGCTCCGATGGGCAAAAGAGCAAGCGCGCCTCGACCGCGTGTTCGAACCGATCGACGTCGTCGGGTTGGAGGTGGCGGCCGCTGCCAAAGGCGAGCACGTCGTCGACCTCGGGTGCGGCGCAGGCGCGAGCACGCTGCAGCTCGGGGCGCGCGTCGGTCCATCGGGCTCCGTGCTCGGCGTCGATCCTTCCGCACCGATGCTCGGCCGCGCCAAAGAGCGCGCGAAAGACACTCCATGGATCTCGTTCGCCTTGGCCGACGCCTCACGTTTCCCATTTCCCGGCACGGCAGATCTCCTCTACTCGCGCTTCGGTTCGATGTTCTTCGAAGATCCGCTCGCAGCCTTCGCGCATCTGTCGAGCGCGCTCCGTCCGAAGGGGCGCATCGTGCTCGTCGTGTGGCGTACGCGCGCAGAAAATCCTTGGTTCATGCTTCCACTCGAGGCCGCCGCGAAGCATCTTCCGCCCGAAGAGCCGACGCCCCCAAATGCACCTGGGCCCTTTTCGTTCGCCTCCGAAGCGCGCGTGCGCGAGGTGCTGAGCGGAGCCGGATTCGTCGACGTGAAACTAGCGGCGCGCGACGTGCTCGTTTCGCTTTCCGAAACGGGGGTGGATGCCGCCGTCGACTTCGCCGTGGAAGCGGGGCCAGCCTCGCGCGCATTCGCAGGTGCCGACGATGCTCTGGCGAGCCGAATGCGCGCGTCGATCCAAGAAGCTCTCGCGCCCTACCTCGAAGGATCGCGCGTGGCGCTGTGGGCAGGCGTTTGGATCGTCACGGCCGCGCGTCAGTGACGTTGCTTCATTGGGTGAGTCACTGTGCGCCACTAGGGCGAGCGCGTCGTAGGTACGCGCAACTCCAAGGCGATTAATTAAATCTTCGACTCGTGCAAATGCCCACGCTGCAAGGTGTTTTCCCGCGCCCTCGCAGTCGGCCCGTATCGTGCTCTATGCGGCGGCATGAAGATCTATTTCCCCGCTCTCGCATTCGCTTCACTCCTCGCCCTCTCGATCATGTCCGCGTGCTCCGATGACGAATTGGGCGGTCCGTCGATCAAAGGCGACACGACTGCCGACGCCGGCGAAGACAGTGCCACCCCCGACGGTGATCTCCCGGACGTGAACGTCGAAGACGACGGTGGCAACGACACGTCACCGCCTACCAACGCCGTCGACTCAGGAGGAACGTGCGCTTCGCTCGGCGGTCAGTGTGTCGCGCTGGCATCGTGCGGAGGCAACGTCGCGTCGTCGGTGTCTTGCCCGAACACGGGAGACGTCTGCTGCCTCACGTGCGCCTCCCGCGGCGGGACCTGCACGACGGGAGAGTGCGCGACCGGCAAAGCGAAGAACCTGAGCTACTTCTGCGGTTCAGGTTCTTGCTGCCTCTGAACCCTCACTTCTTGTCCAAGCCCCTTTCGGCACGGATGGCCGCGTTGCGAGCATCGGCGCGCTTCAACGCGGGACGTGCCGCGAGACGTTCGGCGTAGGCGCTGAAGGCTGGCGTCGACTCGAGCATTTTGGACTGCAGCATGTAGCGCAGCGTTCCTCCGAAGATGACGTCTGCCATGGAGAACTCTTTGCCGAGCAAGAAGTCGCGATCCGCAATGGCGCTCTCCATTGTCTTCAGCATCTCGTCGTACGATCCCCATCCCGCCTGAACGGATTTGAATTGCCAGTTCGCCACCTTCGCCATCGAGCCGGGCTCGATCACGGAGGGCGCGAAGAGTGACCATCGAAGATACGTCCCACGTTTCGGATCATCGACCTTGGGACAGAGCCGGCCGTAGGCGTATCGGTCTGCGAGATAGAGACCGATGGCGGCGCTTTCCGTCACGACAGCTTCGCCATCGGTCAGTGTCGGGAGCTTTCCCATTGGGTTGAGCGCGAGGAGCTCGGGAGATTTTTGCTCGCCCTTCATGATGTCGACGAAGCGAAGCTCGTAGGGAACCTCGAGTTCTTCGAGCATCCAGACGGCGGTCGAAGCGCGCGAAAATGGGTGGTGATGGAGAACGATCGACATGAGCCCTGCCTTTCTTGAGGCGGGGACTATATCGCGGCGCGTCGCGCGAGAGTGAGGCGCGAAGCCGAAGTTTGTCCGAGCTGCAGGACAGGACCTGGATGCGTGACTATCCAATTCCGGCGGCTACGTGCGTGATGGCGCTCACCACCAACCCAATTAAGTCGAAGTCTTCATCCAGGTCATTCCGCGGCAACAGTCATCCAACCTCGCGTGAAACCACGGAGCGTGAAATCTCCTACATCTAGTTCGCGGCACGTCGACCTCTTAACCGTTCGATACCGATGAGAATTTGGTTCGGTTGTTGCTCAGTCGAGATCCATGAACCGAATTTTCCTCTCGATGTGCTTGGCAGGATCCGTATCGCTTCTCGCGTGCGGCGAGACCGACGACGAGATCGATCCGGATGTCGAATCGCAGGACGATAGCAACCTCGTCACGTCGGTGATCGAAGCGGAGACGCTGACGGGCGGCGGGTCCACTTCGAACGACACGAATGCGAGCGGCGCGAAGGCGCTGGCTTTCTGGGGCAATGGTACGGCGTCGAAGCAAGTGACGACCCAGGCCGTCTCTTCGGTCACGATTCGCGCGCGAGGTGATCAATGTAACGGCGCCCCGCATCTCGTCTTGAAAGTCGATGGCACGCAGCGTCTCTCGACGAACGTCGCGGCGACGGCGTGGACGGACTACACGGCGACGTTCACTCTCGCAGCAGGTGCGCATACGTTCGCGGTGACCTTCGACAACGACAGCGCAACGAGCAGCTGCGATCGCAACCTTCGCGTCGACAAGGTCAGCGTTTCGTCTCCGACGACCACGCCGCCCGCGACCTCTGGGCTTTGGCAACCCACGGATCTCGGCAAGGTCGTGTGGTCGCGGCCCTCCGGCGCGGAATACGTGACGTGGGAATCACTCGTCGGGACGGCGGCGGCCAACGCACAAAAAGCAGCTCCAAATACTCCCGTGATCCTCACGGCCTCGTTCATGAAGTCGATCGCGGGCAACAAGATCTTGTCACTCCCGAAGGGCATCTTCGAAGCCGAGAACGGGTACACGACCTACGTGAACAAGAACATGATGGGGATCGGTTCAGGATATGCGTCGGGTCTTCGCGGAATCGTCGGATCGGGATCGCATTCGACGCCCGGTGCCGGTGGGGCAGAGACGATCATTCGCATGCACGGCAAGGTGGCCGGGCCCGCAGCGTTCGGTAATCTCATCGTCGCGAACAAGGTCGACAGTCCGTACTTCGGCGGGTTCTCGCTTCACGGAACGCAGACGCGCGGTGACGGCGTCTACCACGGCGGGCTCATGATCTCGAACTGCACTGGCAAACCGATCATCGAGCGGCTCTACATGAAGGATGTCTCGCCGGGCTACGGCAACTCTCCTCCTGGTGAAACGTTCGGCATCAACGTCTTCCGTTCGGCGAACACGACGATTCGCGACACGGAGATCGACGGTCGAGATTTCTCGGGCAATCGCACGATGGCTTCACCCATCGGTTGGAACACGGTCGTCAACGACACGAGCACGGTCAACGTGCAGCGCGTCTACACGCATCATGGCCTGACGGGCATGCTCACGTTCTGGGAGACGACCAACATCATCACCGAGGACTACTACACGTACTCATGGCCTACGGGGACCGGGGCTCTCAGTGGCTCGGGAATCAATCACGAGCAGTCCGGTGGACGGATTCGTCACTATCGCCCGCGCCTCTTCTTGAACGGCGCGAACTCCAACGGGCCCGTGCGCGGCGCCTACGGTCATCCAGCCTCGGACAACACGGCGAAGACGGCCACCAAGGGCCCGACGTTCGGATTGGCGTCGGGGCTTTCGGACGCCGGGAAGGACTTCGAGATGTGGTACCCGCAATGGGACAACACGCTCGGGAGCGCCGGCGTCCTCTGCATGGCGGCGTACGACGGTTACGCGCTCGGAAATGCCCTCAAGAGTTCGCCGAAGATCTATCTGAAGAACGCAGCCGGCGCGGACTACCTCCTCCAGACCGTGAATCATCCGCAGTCGGGTTGGGCAAGCTCGGACCCGCTCACGAAGTTCGCATGGATTCACTGAAAAGAAGCGGTGCGACTGCGCCTGGCTGACGACGAGACCGTCAGAAAGAAAAACGAAGCGGCGTCGCGAAAGCAGACGCCGCTTTGCTTTTGGGCGTGAAGATCCAGATGGCGGCACCGACGACGACCGCCGCGCCCGTCACCCCGAGGAGCACATTCGTGAACGTCCGGTTCTGTTCGAACCGGTCTGCGTTCGCGTTCGTGGGGCTTGCGTTGAAGTCGTCCTGTGCGTCGAGCGTACGCACGCCGAAGATCGCCGTGCCGATCCCCGTCGCAGCGCCGATGCCGAAGGCCACCCAGGTTCCTACGGGTGGCACATTCGAACCACTCCTCGGAGAGACGTCGACCTTCGCGGGTGGCTGTGCGTCGCCGGGATTGGCCGCGCTCCAAAGGGCGCTGTCGAGCACGAGATGACGCACGACGCCGGCAGCGAGGATGAGGTCGATCTTTCGCGTCGCGCCTGTCGAGGGAACGGCGAGCGCGATCGAGTGCGCGCCCGGAGCCAGACGAAGAAGGGCTGGTGGAGGTCGATACTCTCCCTGATCCATCTGGAAAATGAGCGTTTCAGGGCCTTCGACCTCGAGCGTGGAGACGCGACGCAAGACGCGAGCGAGGCGCTTCTCGGTCTGCGACAACACTTGAGCGTCGGTGCTGCCTTTGAGCGTTGCTGCGAGCTCGAGCACGGCGTCACAGCTGCGCGCCGCGCGAACGAAGTTACCGTCGAGCTCCCATGCCTCGGCTGCGTTGATGAGCGGGGCGGGGTGAGGCGAGAGCCGTGCGGCTTCCTCATAAGCCTCGGCGGCGCGCGCATATTGACGCTGGGTGAATGCGGCCGCGCCGTCGTCGAACTTCGCCTTCGCCTCGGCCGTCGCATCGGCGTGCGCGTGCGATGCTCGAAAGAGCACGACGAGCATCGACGCCGCTGCCACCCGTGACCGCATCAGTCTCCGCTTCCGCTTCTTCTCGAGGCGTGGGCAATCATTCGCTCGTCTCACCGACGTCAGTACCAAGGCGATCCATGATCCGATAGAAGCTCGAGCGCGCAAGCTTCGCGAGACCGGCCGCTCGCGAAACGTTTCCCTCGCTTCGTCGCAAAATCGCCGGAAAATAGACCTCTTCCATGCGTTCGACGACGAGCTGCCGCGCTTCACCGTAGGAGAGGTGCGAGAGATCTTCGTGGCTGCCGGGTGTGAGCGCGAGGCCTCCCTCGAAGAGCGCACCCTCGTCGGTTGCGCCGAGGTAGACGAACCTCCGCACGGCGTTTTTGAGCTCACGAACGTTGCCCGGCCAGGTGTGCGTCGCGAACATCAGGCCGACATCCCGCGGCAGATCTCGACCGGGCTCGTTAGAAATCTCGCGCAAGAACTGGGTCGCCAAGGGCACGATGTCCTCGCTTCGCTCGCGAAGTGCAGGGATGCGCACTTGGGCGACGGCGAGGCGGTAGTAGAGATCTTCGCGGAAGGCGCGTGAAGCGATCTGCTCTTTCAGGTTGCGGTTCGTCGCGGCAATCACGCGAATGTCGAGCGGGCGCGAAGTCGTACCGCCGACGGAACGCACTTCTCGCTGTTCGAGTGCGCGCAGCAATTTGGGTTGGACGTCGATGGGAAGCTCTCCGAGCTCGTCGAGAAAGAGCGTGCCGCCATTGGCTTCCTCGAAAAGCCCCATCTTGTCGCGGTCGGCGCCGGTGAAGGCGCCACGCTCGTATCCGAAGAGCTCGCTCTCGAAGAGATTCGAAGGAATCGCCGCGCAATCGACGGTGACGAAAGGACCTTTCGCACGCGAGGACGCACGGTGCACCGCATTGGCGAGCACCTCCTTGCCGACACCGTTCTCACCTTCGAGGAGGATCGACACGTCCGAAGAGGCCGCCCGAAGCAGGTAAGCGAAGACGGCGCGGATCGCGGGGGAAAATCCCAGCGCGTCCCCGAAGCGAGTGTCTTCGCTGATCGTGAGGGCCGACGGCTTCGCGTCGATTCGCACTTCGAGAGTCGCGTCACCTACCTTGAGGGTGACGCTGCTCGAGACCGTCACGCGATCGATGCGCATCGTGCCGATCCACGTGCCGTTCTTGCTGCCCGCATCCTGGATGAGAATGCCCGTCGGCAAGGTCGCGATGCGCACGTGCTCACGAGAGATGCCCTTGTCCGTGAGGCGCAGGGTCGCCGTTGAGCCGCTCCCGATCGTGAACGATGGCGAATCGATTCGGACCGTCGTGCCTGCTTCGTTGCCGCTCGTGACATGAAGCTCGCCGGCGATGACGGCAAGCGATCGTGTGAGAGCAACGGTCTGCGTTTCGTCGAAAAAATCAGGCTTCATTTGTCGAATGGATTCTTGGTGTAGGGCGGCTTCGGACGGTTCGGAACACGCGGGCTTGGTGTGCGATCGTTCGGAGCATGTAGACCCGAGGGCTTGT